>JBGQHD010000184.1:0-8049 GCA_041497795.1 Planctomycetia bacterium | reverse complement strand
AGTCACGTTGCCGCGCCCGTCGACGCGAATCGCGTACAGCACCGGCGAGCCGTAGCCGGAGCAGATGTAGACCATGCCGTGGCCAAACACCGGCCGCGGCACGAGCGAATAGCCGTCGTACTCGCTCCACCAAATCTCCTCGCCGGTGCGGGGGTTGTACGCCGCCACGTGGTCGGCGCCCGTGGAGATGAGCTGCGGCTTGCCGTCCACTTCGATCACCAGCGGTGTGGAGAAGCCCATCGGGGCGTTCTTCTCACCCGCCAGGCGGGCCTCGCTGATGTGCTTGCGGTCGGTTTGCCAGACGATCTTGCCGGTGGTCTTGTCCAGCCCGACGAGGTACTGCACGTCGGTGCCGTCGCAGTTCACCAGCAGCAAATCCTCGAACACCACCGGCGAGCCGGCCGGCCCGTGCTGATGGGCGTACTTCAGCTCGCGGCTGGTCCACAGCACTCGGCCGTCGCGGGAGACGCAGCCCAGGCCGTGCCCGCCGAAGTGCACGAACACCCGCTGCCCGTCGATGACCGGCGTGGGCGAGGCGTGACTGTTCTTGCTATGGATCGAGGCGGGATCGTCGAGGTGCAGCACCTCGACGTCGTGGATCGTCTTGCCGGTCTTCTTGTCCAGGCAGACGGCCCGCAGCGACTTGCCGCCGTCCAGCGCCGTGGTGAGCCAGATCTCGTTATTCACACACGTCGGGCTGGACCAGCCGAGGCCGCGAATCGGCGTCTTCCAGGTGACGTTCTCCGTCTCGCTCCAAGTGAGCGGGGCTTTGCGAACGGCGAAATGCCCTTGCCCCTCGGTGCCGCGGAACTGGAGCACGTCCTGGGCAAACGCCGACGCTGTCAAGGCGAACCAAGCCAGCGACGTGAACAAGCAGGCCGCGCCAGTGCGCGAAGCGATCGTGGTCATTTGGCTACGGTGGGATCGAGACGCGGGCGGGTGAATGTCGGCTATGGCGGGAAAGCTGCGAGGGAGATTATGCGCAACCGCTCGCGGATATCAATGGGCGTGAGGCGATTGAGCACACTTGCAGCGCAAGCGGAGCAGCTCAGACGCTTCTTGAACAGGAGGCAACAGAGCAAACAGAGGAGAGGAGGATTCGCCGTCGTCTCTCTGTTGCCTCTGTTTCCTCCTGTTCCAAAGTACTTCGATTAACCGCGGCACTAGTGCCACGATCCACCATTTCCGCCCCATGCAGTTGAACCGATCAGCGACATTCGATACGATAATGGCCGCCCGTGGCCCCGCGATCGAGTTCGCTGAGACCAGTCGCCAAGGCGAGTCGTTGTGCTCTGCGTGATGAACCATCTCGCGGAGCGAGATGGCTACTTTGATCCCGCCTCCCCAGGTTCCCACCATGCTCACCATCTTTGGCCAGCCTGACGGCAAACGGTTTTGCGATGGATTCTCTCGCCGGAGTTTTCTCAAGATCGGCGGCTTGGCGATGGGCGGCATGGCGCTGCCGCAGATTTTGCAGGCCGAGGCCGCGGCCGGAATCAAGGCCGCCAAGGCCCACAAGGGGATCATCATGATCTTCTTGCCGGGCGGCCCGCCGCATCAGGACATGTGGGACCTGAAAATGGATGCGCCGCGCGACATCCGCGGCGAGTTCCAGCCGATCAAGACCAAGGTCGAGGGCATCGAAATTTGCGAGCTGTTCCCCCGCATCGCCGGGATGATGGATAAGTTCGTGCCGATCCGCTCGATCGTCGGCGCCGACGGCGACCATTACGCCTATCAGTGCCTCACCGGCTGGCGGAAGCGCGAGCCGCAGCCGCAAGGCGGCCGGCCGGCGCTGGGCTCGGTGCTGTCGAAGGTCTACGGGCCAACCGACCGCTCGGTCCCGCCCTTCGTCGGCCTGTCGCCCAGGATGGGGCACATGCCGTGGGCCGATAACGGCGAGTCGGGCTTCCTCGGCGCCGCGCATTCGCCCTTCCGGCCCAACGCCGAAGGGCACGCCGACATGGTGCTCAACGGCGTGACGCTGGAACGGCTCGGCGACCGCAAGACCGTGCTCGGCGCGCTCGACAGCTTCCGCCGCGACGCCGACAGCACGGGCGTCTTCGACGGGCTGGATGCCTTCAACCAGCAGGCGTTCGGCGTGCTGACCTCCAGCAAGCTGCTGGCGGCCCTCGATATCTCGAAGGAAGACCCCAAGGTGGTCGAGCGTTACGGTAAGGGCACTTCGAACAATAAGGACGACGGCGGCCCGCGGCTGACCACGAACTTCCTCATCGCCCGGCGGCTGATCCAGGCCGGCGTGCGCTGTGTGACGCTGGGCTTCTCCCGCTGGGACTGGCACGGCCAGAACTTCAAGCAAGCCCGCGAAGAGATGCCGCTGTTGGACCACGCCGTGGCCTCGCTGGTTGAGGACCTCGACCGGGCCAACATGCTGGATGACGTGCCGGTTGTGGTGTGGGGCGAGTTTGGCCGCACCCCCAAGATCAACCGCGATGCCGGCCGCGACCATTGGCCGCAGGTGTCGTGCGCCCTCTTGGCCGGCGGCGGCATGAAGACCGGCCAGGTGATCGGCTCGACCAACCGCCTGGGCGAGCACGCCAAGGACCGCCCGGTGCACTTCCAAGAGGTGCACGCCACGCTCTACAAGTGCCTGGGCATCGACGTCGATCACACCACGCTCATCGACCGCGCCGGCCGACCGCAGTACTTGCTGGACCACAACAAGTACGGGCCGATGAAGGAGCTGGTGGGGTAGAACTCACTCTCGTCGTGTCATTCTGAGCGCAGCGAAGAATCTCATTCGCGTGGGTGCGAGATGAACCTTCGCACGCGCATCTCGAACTGGTGGCGACGACTGTTCCCGCTGAAACTGCTCGGCCAGCGCGGCGAGGATGCTGCCGCGCGGTTCCTCAAGCGGCTCGGCTACACCATCGTCGGCCGCGGGCAGCGCGATAAGCTCGGCGAGCTGGATATCATCGCCGTGGACGGGCGGACGGTCGTGTTCGTGGAGGTCAAGACGCGGGCCTCGGCCGACGGGGGCGAGCCGCACGAGGCGGTCACGGCGACCAAGCAGCAGCGGATGACGCGCGTGGCGCTGAGCTATCTGCGGCGCCATCGGCTGCTGGAATACGCGGCCCGGTTCGACGTGGTCGCGATCATGTGGCCGCCGAGCGAGCGCCGGCCGAGCATCGAGCACTTCCAGAATGCGTTCGAGCCGCCCGGGCGGGGGCAGATGTTTAGCTGAAAGAATCGCACGTGGGGCACGTTCAGCATGCCGGCCGCTCAAAACAGCCAAGCGTGGTGCCGCTAAGGGCACAAGAGTTGCTTTCTCCACCATCTTGGGGGAACGTTCGCCGATCCACGAGTCGGGTTCGTCTCGCGACAGGAGATCGCTTTTTCTCCCGCGCTGATTGACACGGCCCATATCGCACGCGATTCTGGACAACTGCACAGCACGGCCTCAACCATGCAGCCACATTGACCATCAGCCACATTGCCGACGGGCCGCGGAAGGCCCGTCCCACCCACGGGAGGTAGCAACCATGAAGAGATCGGTGGTGTTTTCGGTCGTGATCGCCTGTTCCGCGGTGGGCAGTGCGTATGCCCAGGTTTCGGAAGCGGACTTCAATAAGCTCAAGGAGCGCGTCGAGGCCCTGGAAAAGGCCAGTGCGGCCCACGGCGATGACCTGGCGATCATCAAGAAGCGGCTCGGCGAGATCGCCAAAGACATGGGGACCGTGGTCGAGCGCGTGGCCGACACTGACGCCAAGCTCAAGGACCTGGTAAAGCCGGACGTCAGCAACCCCAACCGCGGCGTCGTAGATCTGCTGGGCAACATGGAGCGCAGCGCCGCCTTCCGGGCCGACGTGGACAAGATCACCACGGGCCGCCTGGTCATCGAGAACCCCACCGGCGCCGACCAGTACATGTACATCAACGGCACGCTGTGGCGGGTGATCCCCGGCCGGTCGTTCGCGCCGGTCAACCGGGGCGTGGTGACCGTGCAGCGGCCGGGAGTGGGTGCCGAAGTGCTGAGCAATTGGCAATTCGATGCCGCCCGCGGGTATTTCGTGTCCTACACCGTTCCGCCCAGCGCTTATCCGGTGAGCGTGGCGGCCCTGTCGCCGGTGATTTATTGGCCGTAGCCGATAGCGGCAAGAATGTTGTTGAATCTCTGATCGCCCCGGCCTGCTTTGCTGGCCGGGGCGTTTTTTTTGCGCCGCGTTCTCTAGTGCCCCGCGGTCCACACAACCGCTACAACCGGCACGCTCGACACAGCTCTTCAACTCGCGCCGGCGAGTCGGACGATGACACTGGTTGCGAGATGCCAGGCCCGGTCGGCCCCGGCCCGCCCGGCCGCTGCGCGACTTAGATTTGCGCAGGCGCGGTTTTGCGCCGTGCGCGGGGTGGCCCGGCGGCCCGGCCTGCCCTCAACCGTCTTCCGACACCCTGGTCGAAGTTCGAGCCGCAGCGAGAGCTTATGGGGCGGATCACCTCCAGCGTCGGGCTGATCAGCGGGCTGCCGACCGCCGACATCGTCAATCAGCTCATGGCGATTCAGGCCCGGCCGCGCGACCTGCTGCAATCGCGCACGCAAACGCTCCAGCAAAAGCAGACCGCGCTGGGGGAGATCACCGGGCTGCTCTTGAGCGTGCAGATCACGGCCCGCAACCTGGCGAAGGCCGATCTGTTCCAGCAGCGGACCATCGCCACCAGCAACGCCGACGTGCTGTCGGCGACCGTCACCGGCACGCCGGCCCTGGGCACGACCACCTTCACGCCGCTGCAGGCGGCGCAAGCACATCAGGTGGTCAGCTCCGGCCTGGCAAGCAACAGCCAGCCGCTGGGCGCCGGCACGGTGTCGTTTCGCTTCGGCGGTTTCGTGAATGAAGGCCTGAGTCTGGACCTCTTGGGCGGCGGCGCCGGCCTGGCGCGGGGCAAAATCCGCGTCACCGACCGCAGCGGGGCCAGCGCGGAGATCGATCTGCGCTATGCCCGCTCCCTCGACGACGTGCTGACGGCCATCAACGACAACCCCGACATCGACGTCTCGGCGGTGGCGGTCGGCGACCGAATTCGGCTGATCGACAACACCGGCCAGGCCGCTGCCAACCTGCGCGTGCAGGAGGTCGGCGGCGGCACGACCGCGGCCTCGCTCGGCCTGTCGGGCATCAACGCCGCCGCCAGCCAGGCCGACGGCGCCGACGTGCTGCGGCTGTACGACAACATCCGGCTCGATCAGCTCAACGACCGCCGCGGCGTCGATTTCGACAAGGCCCTCAGCGACCTCACCGTCCAGTTCCGCGACGGCACCACCCGGTCCGTGGACTTTCGCCCGGTCACGGCGACCTCGCTCTACGCCGCCGGCACGACCACCGCCGCCGCGGGCGTCAACGGCCAAGTCGAGCTCACGGCCGCGAGCACCGGCAGCAGCCTGGCCGGCGTCAGCGTCGTCTTCCAAGACGACGCGGGCGTCACCGCGGGCAACGAAACGGTCAGCTACAACAGCGGCAACAAGACGCTGACCTTCAAGATCGACGCGGGCAACACGACGGCGGCCGACGTCGTTGCCGCCCTGAATGGCGACGCCACGGCCAGCGGGTTTTTCACGGCCTCGTTGGCCGGCGACGGCAGCGGGGTGATCGACGTGGCCGACGCGGCGACCACGGCTTTGCCGACCACCGTGCCCAAGGAGCAGACGCTCGGCGACGTGCTGGCCACGCTCAACGCGGCGGCCCCCAGCAAGCTCCGGGCAGAGCTGTCGGGCGACGGCGACCGCCTCGTGCTCACCGACCTGACAGCGGGCGGCGGCACGTTCCAGATCACGGCCCCCAACGGCTCGCCGGCCCTCGAACAACTGGGGCTGTCGTCGCCGGCCGCCGGCGGCGTCATCACCGGGAAACGGCTGCTGGGCGGATTGAAGACGACGCTGCTCTCCAGCTTGGGCGGCGGCCAGGGGCTCGGCACGCTCGGCTTACTTGACTTGACCGACCGCGACGGCGCGACCGCCAGCGTGAATCTCGCCTCGGCCGAAACGCTCGACGACGTGGTGGCGGCCATCAACGCCGCCGCGGTCGATATCGAGGCCTCGGTCAACGACGCCCGCAACGGCATCAAGCTGGTCGATACCTCCGGCGGCACCGGCAGCCTGACCGTGGCCAACGGCGACGGCACCAACACGGCCGACGCCCTGCGGATCGCAGTCAACGGCGCGGTCGGCTCGGTCACGAGCGGCACGCTGGACAAGCAGACTGTCAGCCGCGGCACGCTGCTCTCGTCGCTGGGCGGCGGGGCCGGCGTGGCCAAGGGGAGCATCAAGGTCTTCGGCTCCAACGGCGCGAGTTTCACCGTCAATCTCTCGGCCTCCACGATCCAGACCGTCGGCGACGTGATCGACAAGATCAACACCATCGCCACCGGCGTCCAGGCCCGCATCAACGAGACCGGCGACGGCATCCTGCTGATCGACACGGCCGAAGGCGGCGGCACGCTCCGCGTGGAAGAGAGCGGCGGCCGCACCGCCGCCGACCTGCACATCGTGGGCTCGGCCACGCAGGCCGAGGTCGATGGCGTCCCCAAATCGGTGATCGACGGCTCGACGACCTTCAAGGTCACGCTGGATGCCGACGACACGCTGACCGACCTGGTGAGCAAGATCAACGCCCTGGGCGCGGGCGTCGCGGCTTCGCAGTTCAACGACGGCTCGACGGTCGATCCTTTCCAACTGCTGCTGGCCAGCCAGCGCTCCGGCAAGGCGGGCGAGCTGCTCGTGGACGGATCGGCGCTGGGACTGAGCTTCAGCGATTCGGCGACGGCCCAGGACGCGTTGCTGCTGTTCGGCTCGCCCGGCACCAACTCGGTGGGCACATTCGTCACCTCCAGCACCAACACGTTCAGCGACGTGTTGCCCGGCGCGAGCCTGACGGTCAAGGGCCCCTCCACGTCCGGCGTCAGCGTCTCGGTCGGCGGCACGGACACCAATCTGGTGGCCACGGCGATCGCCTTCGTCGATGGCTACAACCGCCTGCGGGACAGGCTGGACGACCTCACGGCCTACGACCCCAGCACGAACACGGCCAGCCTGCTCTTCGCCGACAGCGCCATGCTGCGAGTGGACAGCGACCTGCCGCGGCTGCTCAGCGGCGCGATTTCCGGCGTCGGCTCCATCCGCGGCCTGGAGACGCTCGGCATCAGCCTCACCGACAAGGGCAAGCTGCAACTGGATCAGGCGAAGCTGCAAGCGAAGTTCGCCGCGGACCCCTCCGCGGTGCAGTCGTTCTTCTCGACGGATAACCTGGGCTTCGCCGACCGCTTCGACCAGCTCGTCGAGCAACTGGCCGGCGAGAAGAACTCGCTGCTCAGCAGTCAGTTTTCCACGCTGGATCGCAAGGTGCTGGACAATCAGCAGCGGATCGACGCCCTGAACGCGCGGCTGGACCGCTCGCGGGAGCGGCTGGTGCTGCAGTTCGCGAAGTTGGAGGAGACCCTCAGCCGTATTAAAAGCAACTTGAGTGCGATTGAGGCGCTCTCGCCGCTGACGCCGCTGTAAAGCGTGACCCAGTAGCGCCGCGGCCGCCGACGCCCTTGGTGGAGCGTCGAGCACGAGGGTCATCGGCCGTGTGAGAGACGGCAAGGCAGAGTGTCAGGCAAGGATGTTCACTAACCGCGGAGATCGCCCATGTACGACGCCGGTGATGCGTATTTCAACACCCAGGTGCTCAGCGCGCCGCGGCACAAGCTGCACCTGATGCTGCTGGAAGGGGCGCTGCGCCATGGCCGGCGGGCCGAGACGCTGCTCGACCAGGGGCACGGCGCCGCGGCCGACGAAGCCCTGATCCGCGGCCAGGAGATCGTGGCCGAGCTGCTGGCCGGCCTGAAGCCGGGCCTGGCGCCGGCGCTGGTGCGGAAGGTGGCGGGCGTCTACGTCTACGTCCACCGGGCGCTGGTCACCGCGCAGTCGCGGCGAGACGTGGGCACGCTCCGCGAGGCGCTGCGCCTGCTCGAGCTGGAATGCGAAACGTGGCGGCCGGGGTGCCACCAGGGGGTTGGGACACCAGCCGCCACGGGGCCGGTCGGTGGCCCCCGCGT
>JBGQHD010000183.1:0-8052 GCA_041497795.1 Planctomycetia bacterium | reverse complement strand
CAACCGCTACCCGATCACCAACATCGGCCTGAAGAACCTGATGCAGAAGTTCAAGAAGGAGTCGGAGACGTACAAGGATTCCCTGAAGGACGTCTCGTTCACGCTGGTCAAGGACGACAAGATCGACGAGCGGCCCTGCAAGGTGATCGAAATCTGGAACGCTAACCCGGACAAGTATCCGCGGGCCAGCGCCCGGCTGTACATCGACCGCGAGTGGAACATCCCGGTAGGCTTCGAGTCGTACGAAAAGATGACCGGCCGTGCGGAGCCGGTGCTGGTGGAGTTTTACCGGTACACGAACCTCAAGTTCAATCCGGGCCTGAAGGACATCGACTTCGACCCGGCCAACCCGGCCTACGGATATCCGTAGACTTCGGCGGCACTAGCCCGACGCGCAAGCCAGGGTCGATCTCGTCAAGCACCCCGGCTGCTCGCAGCAGCCGGGGTGCTGGTTTAGCTGGCGCAATTTAGCTCACGTGAGCTAGCCTCATCGGTGCGCCGGCTTACAATAATGAGTCGGCGCCGGCGAATAACCTCGGCGCCCCCTGCGCGGATCGCACCGGTCTCGCGCCCGACCGTCTTCGCCGAAGGAACCGCGCGTGGCACAAAACACCGACCCCGTGTTGATCGAGAAGGTGGATCTGAAGGACTCGACCCTGGCCGCCCTGTTGGCGTGGCTGGTGCCCGGCGCCGGCCACTTCTACCAGGGCCGCCACGCCAAGGGGGCGTTGTTCCTGGTCTGCATCCTGGGCACGTTCATCTACGGCATGGTGCTGGGCCACGGGCGGTGCGTGTACTTCCAGTGGGAGCCGTCGAACATGCGGCGGTTCTCGTACGTGTGCCAGATGGGCGCCGGGCTGCCGGCGCTGCCGGCCCTGGTGGGGACGTGGCGCGCCAACGACGGCGCTGCGAGCTTGCCGTTTTTGACCGAGACGTATTACATGCCGCCGCGGCTCGTGGACGGGGAGACGCCGCTGCCGTACGAGCAATGGACAAAGCCCCCCGTGGTGCGCTCCGAGTACGACGTGTGGAGCAGCAAATGGAGCCGGGGCTTCGAGCTGGGGACGGTGTTCACGATGATCGCCGGCCTGCTCAACATCCTGGCCGTGTACGATGCCTGGAAAGGCCCGGCCTTCGACGGCACCTCACTCGGCGCGGCGCGCCGCGACGAGAAAGAACCCGCCCTGACGTAAGGCGCGTGGTGCTGATCTGCGCGCGATCGCGCAGACGTGGCGGACACTCTTGTCCGCCGACGGCGGTGCGGGCGCTGTCCACATCGGCCAAAGAGAACCAGCGCTTGAGTTACCCGCTCTGCGCCGTCGCCTGGGGGCGCGCGGGACGCGGAGCCGGTGGCGGCGCCGCGCGTTGTTCGCACCGCAAAGGAACGAAGGACGCCAAGGCCGCTCCTTCGCGTTCTTCGTTCTTTGCGGCGAGCTGCCCGAGCATCTCGAGCGCGCTGATAATCCTTGACGACTTCGGCGGTCGGCAGGTCATTTCGCGCACGATCCTCAGCGATCGCCAACGCCGTGACGGCGCCACACCGGCGCGAGCCGTTGGAACCGCGGGTCAGCCGGACAAGAGTGTCCGCCGTACGCCACGTGCCCTCGCGCGCTCGGCGCGGCGCGTTGTCCAAGGCATCGCTGCGCCGCGCGCGGCGCGGTGCGCACACGCGCGCGCGAACGAAGCGCGCGCTGCGCACGCGCGCGGCGCGCGACAATCTTCGCGATTGCGCGCGAAAACGTGTTGCAGAAATTTTGCGAATGCTTACAACTTAGCGTGATGGCTACGTTGTCATCGGGTGTCTGCGTGATGCGAAGTCAACGAAGACGGATGTCGCGCGGCGCTCGACGCAGGAAGTGAAGCGGAGGTGTTGTTCAGGCAAGCACGTGATGCGACGAATCGTTGTGGTCCGACGCTGCTTGCCGCTACTCTTTACGGAGGACGAATTCGTGGCCAAGAAAAAGGCTAAGAAAGCAGCCAAAAAGAAGGGCGCGAAGAAGAAGAAGCGTTAGGCCGGGTCGTCTTGACCTGGCCCGCCGTATCGTAGGAAACGACGCGGCGTGCCGCCCGAGCAACGACGAGAAAGAGCCGTTTGGGACGCGCGACCCAAGCGGCTCTAACTGTTTTCGATTTGCAGGCAGCTCACTCCTCGTCGCGTTTCTCGCCGCGACCCTGCTCCTCCTCCTCCTCCCACACGTCGTCGCCGTAGCCCGGCGGAAACGGATCGGCCAATTCGTCGGCCGAAGGCACGCGCCGCTGCTTGGCTGACCTGCGTCGCGCGGGCCGCTTGGCGTCAGGCTTCGGCTGGCTCTGCCGGCCGCGGCGCGCCGCTGGCGGCGACGGATCGTCGATCGCATCGTCGATCGCATCGTCGCCCGTGGTCGCGCCGAACTGCCGCAGCCAGTACTCGGTTTCATCCGCCGGCGGTTCTTCGGGTCGCTTCGCCGGCGTCACCAGCACTCGCCCGCGCTCCTGGCGCTTGCGCAACTGCTCGTCGTACCAAGCCTCGCTGTCCACGGCGCGCGCCTTGCGCCGCCGCGCCGCGCGCTGCAGCCGATGATCGCTGGACACGACGGTCAGGCTCCGCGGCGCGCTGTGCCGGGCGATCAACTCTTCGAGCAGCGCGTCGGCGTCTTCGTGATCGGCGGCGAAGTGCACGGTGATGCCTTGCGCGACGAGCGTGCGTGGCAAGCCGGGCGGCGGCCTCTCGGCGTCGAACACCACCACGGTCCGCGCCGCCTCCTCGCCAGGCAACAATTCGGCCAGCGCGCTGATGAGCGCCGCGCGGGCCCGCTCCAAGCCGCCGCGCCCCGCGATCCGCCCGCCGACGCCGACCGCGTGGATCAAGTTGTAGCCGTCGATGAGGGTCAGCGGCGGCGGGCCAGCGTCCGTTGGCGGCGAGCGATCGCGTTTGCTCATGGGCTGATCTCCAGCACGCTGATCTCCGGCACCCCGGCTGCTCCAGGTAGGCGACGCTTGCCGAGCGTCGCCGGTTTCGCCGCGTGAGGCGGCGCCTCCGGTCCCGCTCGGCAAGCGGGACCTACACGGAGCAGCCGGGGTGCTTACCACGCGCGGCAGCGCCGCGCCGATAGCAGTTGACCCCGCCGCGGCGGTTCCCTACATTCTTTGATTCGCCGTCGTTCCACGCTAGCGGAGGGTTCGTGCCGTGTCGAAGGGGATCCTGGGCCGCAAGGTCGGCATGACGCAGATCTACGACGCGGCGGGCGCCGCCGTCCCCGTGACCGTCATCGAGGCCGGGCCGTGCCACGTGTTGCAGGTGCGGACCAAGGACCGCGACGGCTACGAGGCCGTGCAGCTTGGCTTTCTCGACAAGCCGCGACGCTTGGCCAGCCAGAGCCAGCGTGGGCACGTCGCCAGGATCAACAGCAAGCGGTCGCGCAAGCGGACCTCGGCCGGCGTGGAAATCCCCGCCAAGGCCGACTGCGAGCCGAAGCGCTTCGTCCGCGAGCTGCGCGGCTCGATCGAAGGCGCGACCGTCGGCCAAGAGGTCAAGGTCAGCGTGCTAACCGATGTCAAAGCGGTGGATGTCACCGCCACGTCCAAGGGGCGCGGCTACTCGGGCGTCATCAAGCGGCACAATTTTCACGGGCAACGCGCCACGCACGGCGTGAAGAAGACCCATCGCGAGATGGGCGGCACCGGCGCTCTGGCGGCCAACCGCGGTGGCGGCCGCATGAAGAAAGGCAAGAAGATGCCCGGCCAGTTCGGCAACGAGCGCGTCACGTCGCGCAATCTGAAGGTCGTCCGCGTGGATGCCGAGAACAACCTGCTCCTCATTTGCGGCGCCGTCCCGGGCCCAAACGGCGGCATGGTGGTCGTCCGCGAGACGAACAAGCTGGGGTAGGGTGGGCTGTGCCCACCAAAAGCGCGCGGTCTTGGTGGGCACAGCCCACCCTACTTTACCTCCGGCACCACATCCGGCTGGATGCGGTAGCCGTCGGCCAGGCGGTTGGTGGCGTTGAAGGTCGCTACCACCGCCATCAGCTCGCCGAGGCCCTCGTCGTCCAGGCCGAGCTTCTGGACCGCCGCCGTGTGCGAGTTGACGCAATACTCGCAGCCGTTGGTGGCCGAGACCGCCAGGGCGATCATTTCTTTGGTGAGCGCGTCGAGCTTGCCCGGCGTCATCGCCGTCTTGAGCCGCAGCCACGTTTGCTCCAGGAGCGGCGGATACGAGGCGAGCGTCTTCCAGAAGTTCGGCACGAAGTCGATCTTCTTGGTCGCGCGGATATCGGCATAGATCTCCCGCACGCGGCCGGTGGCTTCGTGCTCCTCGACCATGCGCACGGTGGCGGGGGGACGAGAGGTGGTTGACATGTGAGGCTCCTGGCGTGCAACGCCCTAATCTTGTTGGTACTCGCGCTCGATCGCGTCTCCAATGGAACAGGAGGAAGCAGAGGAAACAGAGAGGGACGCCGCGCTCCCAGTATCCCTCTGTTGCCTCTGTTCCCTCCTGTTCAAAAGAACTGCACGTTATCATGCCTAGGTATCGTATGCGCTACAACCTTGGGCCGCAGCGCCGCTTGACGTTGAGAATCGGATGACCGCGCGTTCGCCTCTTCCACCGGGCCAGCAGCTCGTCGCGCCCGGCAAATGGCCCTTCGTCGGCGAGCGGCAGGCCCAGGCCGATGACACGCCCTGGGGTGTAGCCATCACCGGGGCGGTGCGCCGGCCGCGGACGTATTCAATGGTCGAGCTCCGCGCCCTGCCGCAGGCCGAACGTATCATCGACATCCATTGCGTCACCCGCTGGTCGAAACTTGGCGTGCGCTTCTCCGGCATACTGCTGGCCGACTTGCTGCGGGCCGCGGACGTCGATCCGGCGGCGCGGTTCACTTCCTTCGTGGCCCGCAGCGAGCGGGCCCATAGCACGTCGCTCCCATTGGCCGACGCGCTGCGGTTGGACGCGCTGGTGGCCTTGGACTACGAAGGCGGCCCCCTGCCTGCGGAACATGGCGGGCCGGTGCGGACGATCGTGCCGGGCCGCTATTTCTACAAGAGCCTGAAATGGCTCGAACGCATCGAGCTGTTGCCCGAAGACCGCCTTGGCTACTGGGAAGCGGCGGCCGGCTACCACAACACGGCCGATCCCTG
Source organism: Planctomycetia bacterium (assembly GCA_041497795.1). Taxonomy (GTDB): domain Bacteria; phylum Planctomycetota; class Planctomycetia; order Pirellulales; family S012-138; genus JBGQHD01. Next base: position 2,940 of record JBGQHD010000183.1, on the reverse strand, counting down.
GCGCGAGCAGCGATATATCGCGCCCTCGCTCACCAAGCAGCAAGCCCAATCGCTGATCGCGGCTCGCGACTTCAGCGGGCGCGATTTGCTCAGCATCAACGCCGCCGGACACGACCTGTCGGGGCTCGTGGCGCTGGGCGCCCTGCTGCGGAACGCCGATTTTCGCCGCTGCGACTTGCGGCGGGCCTGCTTTGATGGCGCCAACCTGAGCAATGCCCATCTGGAGTCGGCCGACCTGCGCGAGGCCACGTTCCGCGGCGCCGACCTGGAAGGGGCCAATTTCGCCGGGGCCGATCTGCGCGGAGCCGACCTCTCCGGCGCGTCGCTCTTTGGGGCCACGTTCGTCGATGAACGAGACGGGCAGCCGGTGGCCGAAACCGGTGCTCGGTTCGACGCCGCCACGCGTTTGCAGCCCGAGCAGCTCGAGGCCCTGACGCCGACGCAATATGTCTTTGCCCGCGGTCGGCTGGGGCTGGGATAATCGCCAGGCCGGCCGCGTGATGCGATGCCGCCTGGCCCGAATATGCAATAATTGACGTAGGCGACCAATTCGGATTGGAGAAAACGCCGTAGCAACCGATAATTCCGCGCGCTTCGCCGATCGGGTGCCGTCCGGTTGCGGTGATAGGCACGCTCCGCGTGCCGTGGCGCAGACGGCACACGGAGTGTGCCTACTACAGTCTCTCGCGGCGTCGCGAGAGATTCTTCGCTTCGCTCAGAATGACTGAGATACGCCCTAGAAAGAATCCGCAGAGACAGACCGACGCACGAGGTGTACATGGACACGACCAAAGAACCCAAGGCCAGTCTCGCCACGCCCGCCCGGCCGAAGGACGAGGCCAAGCCCGCCGAGCCTAGCGGCGCAACGGGCGGCGGTAAGCTGCCCGCCGACGCGGCGACGCCCCAAGTGTCCACTCCCGCCGCCGTCGCCAAACCGGCTGCCGAGAAGGAGTCGTTCGCCGAAGCGGCCATGAAGCTCGGCGGCAAGAGCGAAGAGGAAGCTCGCCGCATGGGCGCCGTGGACCGGGCCGACGACCAGGTCGAGGCCATGTTCGCCGCCCGCTATCAGACCACGAATAGCCCGATCCATCGCGCGATTTGGGACGCCCAGGTCGATCCCAAACTGTTCGTCGGCGCGAAGGACGAGCCGTCGCTCGACGTGCAGAAGGTGATCGTCAACTCGATCGACGTGGTCCGCCGCCACCGCGCGGCCGGCACGCTGCTCGACGAGCATCGGAAGATCTCCGAGACGGTGCTCTCCGACCTGGCCGGGGCGGGCTACTGGGGCCTTTTGGTCGATAAGAAGCACGGCGGGGCGCAGGCGCCGTTCGTGACGTTCGCCAAGTTCCTCACCCGCATGGCCCAGCAGGACCCGACCGTGGCCGGATTGGCCTCGGTGCACGGCTGCATCGGCGCCGTCGATCCGCTGCAAACGTTCGGCTCGGAAGAGCAAAAGCAGCGCTGGCTCCCCAAGCTGGCCAGCGGCGAGCGGCTGTCGGCCTTCGCGCTCACCGAGCCGTGCGCCGGCTCCGACCTCACCGCCCTGCGGACGACCGCCAAGCTGCAAGGCGATCACTACGTCGTCAACGGCGAGAAGCTGTTCATTACCAACGTGGTGCCGGGCCGCACGGTCGGCCTGGTGTGCCTGATCGACGGCAAGCCCGCGGTGCTGATCGTGGACTTGCCGCCGCAAGAAAGCGACAACTTCCGCCTCAAGAAATACGGCCTCTATGCGCTGCGGCACACCTGGAACCAGGGCATCGGGTTCAAGGACTTCCGTGTTCCGGCCGAGAATCTGCTGCGGCCCAAGTCCGGCGACGGACTGACCATCGCCTATCACGGGCTGAACCGCGGCCGCGTGGCGCTGTGTGCCAACGCTGCCGGCACCATGCGGCTGATGATGGCCAGCATTGTGCCCTGGGCGCGGTTCCGCAAAACGTACGGCGAAGCCATCGCCTCGCGCGAGCTGGTGCAGCGCCGCCTGGGCATGCTGGCCGGGCTGATCGTCGGCTGCGACGCGCTGGTCGATTGGTGCGGCCACCTGCTCGATTCCGGCTATCGCGGCGAGATGGAGTGCGTGATCGCCAAGATCTTCGGCAGCGAGGCCCAGAAGACGGCCGCCATCGAGATGTTCATGAAGACGCACGGCGGCCGGTCGTTCCTGCACGGCCACCTGTTCGGGGACAACGTGCACGAATTCCTCGCCCCGTGCATCTACGAAGGCGAAGGCGAGATGCTCGGCATGGCCTTCTTCAAGTCGCTGGTCAAGCAGCACGGCGTGGACTACTTCCAGCCGATCGGCGAGGCCATCCGCGATGCGGGCATCAAGCGGCCCAACATGGTCAATCCGGTGCACGCCTGGAAGCTGCGCGGGCCGCTGTGGACCTACAGCAAGTGGTACCTGCGTCAGCGGCTGACGCCCAAGACGCGGCCGGAGCTGCCCTTCCAGATGCCCGGCCGGCTGCGCGAGCATGCCCAGTGGGCCGCGGCGTGGCTGCAGCGCTCGCCGCGCGAGATCAGCGGAGCGATGCGCAAGCACCAGCTCAAGCTGGCCGACCGGCAGTGCCGCATCTCGGAGATTTCGCAGCGCGTGCAGGACGCGGTGGTGATGCTTTGCACGAGCCTGTACGCCGGCCGCCGCGACGACGAGCTGCTGCACGCCGCCGCCGACGTGCTGTGCCACGACCTGCGCCGCCGCCTGACCGGCGAGCGGCCCAGCGACCGCTACTTCCGTCAGGTCACGGGCCTGGGCGAAGCGATTGCCGATGGTCACAGCAAGCTGATCAGCGACGCGCCGGTGGATGAGATTCTGATGAAGTACTAGTCTCGGGTAGGTCCCGCTTGCCGAGCGGGACGGGCGAGCGGCGAGGCGTAAACCCCACCTGCACCTTTGCCCGGAGGGCGTAAACCCCGACGCGCCCCACCCGGTGCTGCTCGGCT
>JBGQHD010000182.1:0-8054 GCA_041497795.1 Planctomycetia bacterium | reverse complement strand
CGTGCCGCGACGGGTCAAGACACGTGGCCACGTCTCTCCGAGACGCGAATACGAGTCTCGGAGAGACTCGTCCACGTGACCGGTCGCCGTGTGGCCCTACGGTGGCTTCGAGCCCGCGCCAGCCGAGTCGCACTCCCCAGCCAAGCTGCTGGGCCGATTGATTGAACCGCGCCGCCACGCGCAGCCCCCAGAGCGCGCCGTATGCATCGCGAAAATCGAGCCAGACGCGGTCGAATCCCGACTCGTTCGTAGCCGAAGTCGCCAGACTTCGGGGAGGCTGAACTCTGGCGAGTTCAGCTACGCGTCGCCGCCCAGGGAAGCCAGCCAGACAAACCACGAGCGCGGCCGCCGACAGGCAAGCGATTCCCACCAGTGCCACGGCATCGCCGGCCCGAGGCCCCTCGGTCAGCCAGGCCGGCAGCCAACTCTGTAATTCAGGAAACTGTGGCGACAAGAGCAAGACTTGTCCCACGGCGACCAGGATCGCCGGCAACCAATACCGCGTCAGCAAATGGTTCAACAGGCCGATGGTCACCAGCGGCGCGATCAGCAGCCAGCGGACCACCCAGTGCAACGCGGGCGGCCGATCCGGCCGGTAGGCCAGCTCGGTCAGTCCATAGAACACAATCAGCCCCAGCAGCGAGAGCACGACGAATTGCCAGCCGCGATCCTGGGGGCGCTTTGCGCCCAGCAGCGCCATCAGCGGGCAAAACGTCGCCCCGGCGGCCAGAAACCGCAGGTGGGATATCCAGATCGGATGATCGGCGAACGACCACGCCGCCAGCTCTGCCGCCGCGAGCAGGGCAAAGGCGGCTGCCGCCCACGCAGAGGGCGCGACCAATGTCGTTCCGCGCAACGAGCCGCAGCGGGCGACGAGCAGAATTGCGACGACCAGAGCCAGGGCAGCCACGATGATCTCCAAGAACTCAAGGTGACTCGCCCGGCTGATTCCCGCAAGGTGCATTCAGGCACGTTGGAAACGTGCCCCACGACTATTTTCCTCGCTCCGGCAGCTCGGCGATACGCAGATTGCGGAATGACAGGTTCGTGGTCGGGTCGTGCCCTTGGATCGCCAGAGTGCCTTTCGCCAGCCGCAGGCCGTTGCGGGCATTCTCGTTCTTGGCGCGGGTGTCGGTCCAGTCGCTCACCTGATAGCCGTTCACCCAGGCGGCCATGTGCGGGCCGGTGGCGATGACCGTCTTATGGAACCACTCGCCGTCGTCGGCCACGACCTTGCGTGCCGGCTGGCGGCGATAGAAACCGCCGGTGCCGAAGTCAGCCGGCTTCGTGCGGTCGCCGTCCTTGTAGCCGTTGTGGATCTGGCTCTCATAGCCTTGCCAGAACTCGCCGGGGATGTTGCGGAAGAAGACGCCCGAGTTGAGCCCCTTGCCGCCGCAGAAGACCTCGAGCTGCAAGGCGAAATCGGCCCATTGGCCGTCGGTTTCAAGCTGCCCTGGCCCATTGCGGACGTTGAGCCAGCCTTCCGGCGTGACGGAGAAGACGCTCTTGTTCTTCTCGCCCGGATGGACGCGCCAGCCGGTGAGGCCCTTACCGTCGAAGATGCTCTTCAGGCCCAGCGGCCTCAGCTTAATGTTGCGGAACTCGACCTGGCCCTTGTTGAACTGCAGGCTGATATGGCCTCGGCCCAGCGGGCGCGGGTCGGTGTAATCGTCGAGCACCAAGTGCTGATCGAGGCGGACTTCGAACTTGCCGCCGCGGGCGGTGACGTCGAAAGTCTGCCAGTCAGCTTTGCCAAGGTACTGGTTGCACTTCTGCCGCCCGACGAAGCTGCCGGTGGGAAAGGGGCTGACATCCGGCGCGGCGATGTTCAGCTCGTAACAGTCCTTGGTCGGGTCCTTGGGCAGCGGGCTGGACCGGAGGAAGACACCGCTGTTGGTTTCCTTCTCCGAGCGAAAATCGACCCGCAGGGCGAAATCGCCGAACTGCGTCGTGTGGTACAAGAAGCTCGGCTCCCCCTCGCTGACGGCGATGACGCCGCCCACAACTTTCCAGTTGGCCTTGCCGGTGGCCTTCCAACCGAAATCGGTCTGGCCGTCGAAGAGCAGGACCCAGCCGTCGGCGAGATCTTCCTTGGTGAGCGTGTTGGGCTCGGCGGCTTGGCCGGCGGACAGCCAGAGCAGGGCAACCGAAAAGCTCGCGACGATGAATCGAAACGGGCGAGTTGGCATGGATCGGAGCGAAGGTTGGAGGAAGCGGCGACTTGAAGGCAGCGTGTGCATCGCACGCACTATAGCATCTTGATCCGTGCGAATCCTGGGTGCTGCCTCGTGGCCCGCCGCAAGCCCCGCTGCCTCCCGCCAGTCTCGCATTCGCGTGTCCGGTCAATCTGTCACCCTGAGCGCAGCGAAGGGTCTCTCGCGGCGTCGCCCGAGATTCTTCGCTGCGCTCAGAATGACAGTTGACCGGTCATCGGCTGCGTCGGTGCGTGCCGACGTTGATTTATCCGCGGGAGCGGGTAGAGTTGAGCAGCGACTATATTGCCCGGCCAAGGAGTTGCCTTATGCGGACGCCTTATGCTCTGCTCTTGATCCTCGGGCTGGCGATCTCGGGATGCGGGATCGGCCATAGCGAAGAGCCGCCGATGGAAGAGCTGACGATGAGCGTCCCCACGATGAGCTGCCCGAACGGCTGTTTCCCCATCGTCAAGGAAACCTTGGAGAAGCAAGAGGGCGTGCAGTCGGTGGAACTGTACCCGCAGGCCAGCCCGGACGAGATCACCGACCGCCGCGTGCGGGTCTCCTTCAAGGGCGCATTCGATGCCGACAAGGCGATCTCGGCCTTGGCCACGGAAGGGTTTGAGGGAGCGACGGTGGAGGCGCAGCGATGAGGGGTGAGTGGGCTTTTCCAAAAACTCGAAATCCGAAATCCGAAACAATACCGAATGATCAAAGCTCCAAATTCAGAAAGTGACAAAAGGACTTGTTTTCGGTCATTCGTGCTTTGATTTTTGGATTTGTTTCGAGTTTCGGATTTCGGTTCTTGGGCAAATCACCCCGTCACCTTGTCACCCCCTCACCTTGTCATTTGACAGGCCCACCGGCGTGACCTACGGTTCTGTGGAGGCAGAGTTCCGGCCTTGTCGGAAGATCGACCTCAGGTTCGCCCGCTCTGAGCGGATGTTACGCTCGCCACTCCCGCGAGGCCGAACCTCCCGCACCACTCCAAAGGCCCGCAGCATGCTTCCTGTTCCCGTGGAGGCCTCGCACGCCGCCTTCGTGGATCGCCGCCGCCCGGAATCCGAGGGCGTGTCGCCGGCCCGCGAACGGCGGCAGTTCGGCAACAGCTACGAGGAGCTTTCGCCGCCGGCGCGGGAGCTCGGGGAAACGATCGACGAGTACAAGCTCGTCCACCGCCGCCGCTTCATCACCTACGAAGAGCTGCTCGGCGTGATCGAATCGCTGGGATACCGGAAGTAGTGGGAGTTCAACGGCGATCTCCTGGCGAGCGGGGGGCTGTTCAACTGCCGACACATCAGGGGGCTGACGCCCCCCGCTCGCCTGCGGGCTACTGCCGCGGCTTGTCGGTGAAGGCGCCGCTGGGGCCGTCGAGCTGCATAATTTGGAAGCCGGCCTTCTCGACCGCTTCCCACATCGCCCGGGGCGACGGCTGGCGGCTTTGCTGCGGCACGATGACGGCCAGGTGCGCCTTGACGTCGGTCTTCACGTTGACCACGCCGGCCACCGAGAACAGGCCGCGGCGAATCTTGGCGGCGCAGGCTTCGCAGTGCATGTCCTTGACGCGAATCGTCGTCGTCGCCGTGTTGGCGGCCGGAACGACGGAGCCGCCGATCAGGGTCAGCGCGGCGGCGAGAATCAACAGTCCGGCGACGTAACGAGCCATGAGATTCCTTTCGTGACCTGCCTACCGCAGCTTCGTGCCGTTCCGATCCATCCACCGCTGCAAGATTTCGGGCACCTGCTGGGGCTTGCGGCTCAAGGGGCCGATGCTCGCCGGGCCGTGTGCGTCGTCGGCTCCGGGCTTAGAGGCTTGCGGCGGGTTGGGCTGCTTCTCTTCGGCCGTGTAGTCGCGCCATTCGATGAACTTTCCGTTCTCGTCCCAGTTGGCCCATTGGCCGGTCTTCTTGCCCGCCGCATAGGCGCCCGACTGCGACTTCTGCCCGCTGCGGTGCCAGGCGGTCCAGCGGCCTTCCTTCTTGCCCTCGATGAATTCGCCCTCGAGGCTCCTGAAGCCGTTGTCGTGCCACCACGTCCAGCGGCCGGTTTCGTGGCCGGCCACGAAGTGGCCGCTGATGCGCTTCTGCCCGTTGGCGTGCCACCAGGTGTGGACGCCGACGGGCTTGTCGTGCTGGTATTCGCCTTCGTATTGCTTCGTGCCGTTGGGGTGCCAGGCGATCCACGAGCCGTGGCGCACGTCCTTGCCCTCGACTTCCACGAGATCGACGCGCATCGTCCCTTCCCACCAATTGAAGGTGACGCGGACCATTTCCTTGGAGCCGAGGTACCAGCCTTCGAGCTTCTTCTCGCCGGTGGGATACTTTTCGACGAAGGGGCGATTCGGCTGGCCGTCGCGATAGCTCAACTGCTGCACCAGGTTGCCCGACTCGTCCCACTCCCGCAGCTCGCCCTGGGGGATGCCTTGGATGAAATTGAGCTCGCGTCGCTTCTGGCCGTCGGGATACCAATCGACCGACTTGCCCTCCAGCCGACCCTGCTGGAACTCCCAGGTGCGAATCTGCCGGCCTTCGGCGTCGATCATCGTCCACTTGCCGTCCAGCAAATCGTCGGTGAAGATCGCTTCCCAGACGAAGGGCTGGGTGAAGCCCTTGTACGCCGGAATGTCGAAGGTTTTCGACGATTTCGACTGCAGCCGCGACCAAGCCCCGTCGCGCTTGCCCAGCTTGTAGTAGCCGGTGGCCACGGGGTTCCCATCGAGGTCGAACAACGTCCAAGGGCCGTGGTTGATGTAGTTCCGTTGGCCGTCCTGGATGACGTGCCGTTTGATCTTGATGCGGCCGTTGGCGTAGCGCTCGGTGACCTCTTCCGCCTCGCGGTCGGCTGCCGCGGGCCGGGGCTCCGTGGGCTGCGTGCCCGCCTCATCGGTTTCCGGAGCGGAGGCCGCCACGGCCGTTTGGGCGCGCTTCGAGGCGGCCCGCGAGGGGGTCACCGCCGAGTCGCGGTTGACGATGCGGAGGCGGCTCTGCTGGGCGCCGGCCGGGCCGCCAAGCGGCAACGAGGCCAATGCGGCGAACAACGTCAACGCCATGAAGCTGCGGGGCATATCGACTTCTCCTGTCGCGATGCGTGGCCGGTCTGTGAGGCAAGGTCGCGGGAAACCGAACTCGCTGAAGGCTTCGGTCGTGAGGGTTCCCGGTTTCTCATCGTCCGCAACGCTGGCACTGCCTTGACGGATTGGCGCTTTTGGCGCGAAGAATCCGCGCCCCCGTGCCGCGCGTGCCGAAGATAGCGACTGTGCGGCGCCCGTCGCCGGCACCGTCGGCAGATTCGATAGAGCTCTCCGGATCGCGCGAAGCGTTACGATCCGCGGGCTTGAAGCCACCCCCGCTGCTGGGAGGCAGCCGTCTCGTCGCGCGAGACCGTGGGGCAGGCATTCCTGCCTGCCAGGCAGACAGGGCAGACAGGAATGTCTGCCCCACAAGAAATCCCAAGCTATCCGCGCGCCGCACCCCGCACTACCTCTTCAGCGTCGCCAGCCGGTCCGGCGTCACCTGGTAGGCCCGGGCGCGGAACAGAAAGTCCACGATGTTCCCTTCGTGCGGCTGGAGCCAGTCGAGCTTGATGGTGGGGATCGGCCCGATGTTCAGCCGGTCGATGTGCGTGGCGTCGGTCAGCTCGCGGATGAAGCGCTCGTTCTCGGTAATGCCCGTGCCGACCAGCGTGGGGCCGATCGATTCCAGCATCTTGTCCTGCGGGCACTCGACCACGGTGGCGAAGGGGAACATGTACTCCTTCTTGGCGATGGCGTTGGCGGGCGACTTGCAGTGCACGATCACCGGCCGCAGGTAGGCGCAGCGTTCTTTCTCGACCAGCCGGGGGCCGTATTTCTCGGTGTTGTGCGTGACCCCTTCTTCGCGGAGGTCGGCCTCGATCATCTTCCACACGCTCTGGGCCATGCCCGCCACGGTGAACGCGGCCAGGCCGGCCTTGGGGTTTTCCGGCGGCAGCGCTTCAACGGGGCCGATGCGCTCGGCCAGCGCCTCGGCGATCTCCTTGGTGTGCCGCGAAGCCCACACGCCGGAGCAGTTGATGCAGCCGCGGCCGCTGTTCAGGTAGATGCTATCGACCATCAAGTCGAGGTACTCCTCCCAGCGATCGACCACGTCGTCGCCCAGCAGGATCTTGCTGAAGCCAGGGCCGTGGGCCTGGACCTTGGGATTGCCTCTGTACCGTTCCACGGTCGCGGTGCCGCCGAAGATCATCGCCCGATCGACGTTGGCCAGCACGGCAGCGCCGATATCACCGCCGCCGGGATAAATGGCGATGGCCTCGGCGGGGATGCCCGCCTGCGTGAAGGCCGCCGTCATGCGGTAGGGCGTCCACGGCTCCTGCGGGCCGGGCTTGAGCACCAGCCCAATCTGCATCGGGATCACCGGCAGCCACAGCGTGTGTACGCCTGGCGAGTTAGAGGGTAACACGAGCCCGAGCACCGGTGACTGCGCCTGATAGCTCACGACCACGCCACGGCTCTCCACGCCCCAACCTCGCGTCAGCACGCCCAGGTCCAGCCCGCGGGTCAGCGCGTCGAGCATCCGCAGCATGTTGCCCAGCACGAAGTGGTTCTTCTCCATGTTGAACCGGGCCATGTGCTCGGGCAGCCCGGTCGAGGCCGACTGGGCCCGCACGAACTCCTGCGGCGACTGCGTGCCGCTGCCCAGCGGCAGCGTGGCGTCGCGATACAGGTCGGCCGCCTTCATCACGCGGGCAATCAGCTCCTCGCAAGAGAACTGCCGCAGCACCTCGCGGGCCTTCTTGGCCTGGCGCATGTCCTTGCCCAAGATGCCGGCGTTGGCCTGATGCACCTCGGCAATCGGCTCGCCGGAGATGAAATGGACGACCTTGTCCTTTTCCAACGATTCGTAGGGCTGGCCCCAGCGAAGGACGGGGATTTCGAGCACAATGATTCTCCGGTGCGACGTTCAGGTGCCAATATGGATTGGTTGAGCGGGCCGTATCGTCCGCAGTTGCTTGTTGACTTCCGGCATGAGGGGCTGCAGATCAACGAGGCGATTCGTGGCGGCGTGCAAGATGATGATCCCGATGGGAAAGCCTGCGAGATTCTGCTGATACTCGATGCCCGAGTCCATGGTGACGAACACTTCGAATTCCTTGACGGCCAGGCTAAGCAGCTCGCCGTTCTTCATTCCAGACCAGCCGCGCTCCGGAACCGTGACGACCTCCACATCGTCTGGAAACTGGCTCTTCAAACGGCGAGGCAGGTTCTCATCCAGCAGCACGCGCACCGCTTAGGTCCTCCACGATGGCTGCCTCGGCCAGGTCCAGGAATGCCTCCGCTTGCTCGCGAGTTACGCTAGGGAAATCATCAAGGAAGGACTGTAAGGATTCGCCCGCCTTCAGATGGTCAATCAGTGCATGCACCGGCACGCGCGTCCCGGCGAACACGGGGGTGCCGCCCAACACGTCCTTGTCCTGCATGACAACTTTCCTAGCACGCTTCACGGCGCTGTTCCTCCCTTCAACAAGTTTCAGGACGTGGCGGTGCTCCGCAGCCTTGTCTTGCGAAATAGTGATCCTGAGGCACGCTGCAGAATCCGGTACAAACTGCGGTGTCCCACTCGAACGCACCAGACTTCTGCGTCCGGGACTCGCTCCCGCAGAGCGCGAGCTGCCAGCAAAACGTTGTCTGCGACTTCGTATTCCTCGGAGTTCACGTCAATCGCCACCACGTTGCCATGGTGCGAATTCTCGACCTTCGGCCGAATCGTGCGCTCATAGATCGCGTCGCCTAGTTCGGCGATTTCTTCGGGCGAGCGCCCGCGTTCATCTTTCTTCATGGCGGCACCTCAGCTGACAAATGCGCATCAACCCTGCAACTAT
>JBGQHD010000181.1:0-8061 GCA_041497795.1 Planctomycetia bacterium | reverse complement strand
GGCTTGAGAGCCAAGAAAACAATCACCGCCACGACCAAAACGCCGCCCGCCGCGCCGGCGATCACCGCCGGCGGGAGCCCCGAACGGCGGCGGCTCGGCAGCGACTTGACTACCCCGCCGGACACGGCCTGGGGCGACATCAGGTCGAAGGAGGGGGTCAGGACGATGTCCTGCCCTTCGTCGAACGGCTGCGCCGGATCGGCCGACTCGGCCGAGTCGGCCGGCGCGGCGCGCGTCGCCCGCGGCTTCGGCGGCTTGGGCTGCGACGCGGCTTCCGCCGCTTCCTTCTCCGCCCGCAGTTTCTTGTCGTACTCGGCCTTTTTCTTGCGATTGAGCAGGCACAGCTTGGCGGCCGTGATCTCGTTGAGCAGCTTCTGCGAAATCTCCCCCTGCGGACCGTTCTGAAACAGCCGCACGTGGGCCATCTGCCGGTCCGCGGCGCTCTCGATCACATCGGGATTGCTCTCGAAGTCCTCCAGCGCCAGCAGCCGGTAATGGCTGGGCGGCTGGAACTTGGGCGGAATGCCCAGCCACTGGTAATACGGATCGAAATCGTCGGGCATCGGGCGGAGCACCTGCTCGATGATTGAACTCGGTGTTGGGGGGGGAGCCTCGTCCCATTAAACCCGGCGGCCGCCCGGACAGACCGCAGGCAGGATGCGGGCTTTGCGGCAGGGAGGATGCCGCGTAGAGATGCTACCTCCCGGCACCGGGCGTTGTTCCATCTAGTCTACCAAACCGGCCATCACGGTGCATGGATTCTGCGAGGCTTCGTCGATAGAAAAGTCGGCAGCGATGGGGCGTGGTCGTTCTCAACACGCGCGCTGATTGTGCCAGCTAATCCGGGACGCGCCAGATAAGCACCTCGCCCTTCGCGGCGTCGCCGCCGATCACGGCCCGCCCGTCATGCGTTAGCACGGCCTTTCGGCACAAACTAGACCCCGGAAGCTGGTGAAGGAGCGTGCCATCGGCACGGCGCACCTCGGGCGGCCCGAGGCCCGCGAGGAGCAGCCGACTGCCGTCGCCCGAATAACTCACCGAGTCTTGGACCCGGGTGGAGAGCTGCTGAATCAGCTTGCCGTCAGCCAGGCTCCAAAGGTAGGCGCCGTTTCCGCAGGCCAAGGCCGCGGTGCGGCCATCGGGGGCAAACGCCACGGCGTGGGTATAGTCGCAACTGGCGTTGAGGGTGGGGAGCGGTTTGCCGGTCGCCAAATCGATGAGCCGCAGGAGCTGGCGGCCGGCCGTTGCTCCGATTCCCAGCTCGTGAATGATCAGCAGCCGGCGGTCTGGCGAGATCCCCACGAACACCGAATAGCCGATCATGGAGTCGAATCGCTTCACGCTGCGGCCGGTCTTCGTTTCGCAGATTTCAACGTAGGGCTGACTGGCGATGGCCAGCCATTGCCCGTCGTCCGAGAAGGTGACGTGCCGCAGGGTACCCGTATAGCCGAAACTGCGGACGAGCTTTCCGGTCTGCGTGTCCCAGACAGGAATGCTGGTGTCCGTTGGTCCAGGCGTCATCGGCCCGCTCGCCAGCAGACGGCCGTCGGGCGAGAGCGCCACGAATCCCGATCGACTCGCGGGAAACTCTCGCAGCAATCGGCCGCTGGCCACGTGCCACAATTTGGAAGGCTCGCTGTAATTCGTGGTGGCCAGCAGCGTGCCGTCGCGCGACGCGGCAAGCCCGCTGATCCCCTTGTGAGCGGCCCAGCGGCGCGGCGCCTGGGGATCGATGTCGAGCCACGGCGTGCGGGCGACGAGCGACTCCGCCGCCGCCAGCTTGTCGGCCAGTTCTTCCAATCGCTGGCTGACGCGGGTCTTGGCCGCGCCCTCGGCGGCCGGCAGCGCCTTGACATACCAGTGAGCGGCCCGTTCCCACGCCGCTTCGCGGTCGAAGCCCGCCGCCGCGGCCTTGCTCCAAGCGGCCCAGGCCTCGGCCAGTGCCTCCTGCTCTTTGGCGTCGGCGCCCGCGGCCTGCTCGCGCTGGGCCAGCTTCGCCAGCGCGTCGTCGCCGGCCTTGGCCAGGTGCACCATACCGGTGGTCCAGTCATCGCGCACGAAGCAGAGATACTTGCCGAGCGTCAGATGGGCCTTCCCGTCATCGGACGCGGTGGCCAGAGTTTGTTTGGCGGCATCGGCTTGGGCGAGCCGGTCCTTGGCCCCGGTGGCCTGCTTGGCCAGCTCGCGCGCGCGGCGCGCCAGTTGGTTGTCGCGCTGCGCCAACAGGTTGGCCGCCTGCTGGAGGATGCCTTCGGCCGCCTCATAGTGCCCTTGGCGGAAGACAAGCGGCCCCTGCCCCAGGCATGCCAGTGCCACCTCGCGGCGGGCGTCGTTCGTTTTGGCCGACTTGACGGCGCGCGACAGCGCGTCGCTCCACAGCGGCCCGGGCGGCGCGTCGAACCTTTCCAGAATCCCCTCGATGGCCCTGCCGGCCTGGGGCAGACTGCCGGCGTCGGCCGCGAGCTGGCGCGATTCGTAGAGCAGCGCGTAGCGACTCGGGGCATCAAGCCCCCCTTGCGACGATTCCTGGTACAGCTTATCGGCCAGCTTCAACCGGTCCTCGGCGGTTTTGGTTTTCGCATAGTCCTTGGCGAACGTCTTGCGCACGCTCTCCAGGAGCGTCGCCAGGGCCGCGTCGTCCGGCGGGGCCGCCTTGGCGATGGGCGGCGCCGTCTTGGGCGTCGTCTTCGGCGTCGTCTTGGGCGACTTGATCGGCACTTGGCTGGAATTGGCCCAGATCAACGTCGGCAGGAGCCAAGCCGTGTGCGCTCCGTGATTCACGCCTGGGCACTCGATCTCGAGTTTCAGCACCGACACGCCGCTCACCGGCGTGGCGCACTCTTGTCCCGTGCCATGAGTTTGAAGCGGACTCGACTCCCAAAGCTGCTTGCCGTCGCCAAACACGCGAAAAGTCAGAGGACTGCCGGCTTTCTGCCAATCCGTTCTCTCCAGCAGTGCTGCCGTTGCATGGAATTCGCTGTATCGCCCATCCAAGCGGTAGCTGACGTGCGCCTTGCCGCTGCGGGGAGGGTGCAACGACAGGGCGTGCGTATAGTTTCGCCCGCGAAAGATCGCGTTCGGCACGCCTTCCGAGTAGCCGCGGTCTCCGTGTTTGCCGAGCTTCCCGAATCCCACGCTGGAGTCCGCCTCAGTCAAGTCGTCCAGGTAAGTGAACGGTCGAGGCGTGCCGCGGGGCGCCACGTCCCGGAGCTCCAGCTTGTCGAATCGGAACGAGCTGTCCCGAGTGGCAAGGAACAACCCTTTGCCGATGGGCGACGCGGCAACCTCGGGCATCTTCAGATCGGCTTCGTTGCCGCGCCAAGAGAGGATCGACTTGCCGTCGGCCAGGACCTCGATCCGCCCGGAGCGCACCTGAATGAGCAAGGTCACCGAGCGATCGATCTCGAGCAGCGGCCCCGCGCGGACCGGGCCGCCGCCCGTCACGGTATCCAGCAGCGTGTTCTTGCCCGACTCGTTGTCGCACACCAGGGCCACGCGCGAGTCGCCGCAGGTGAAGCCGATCGCCAGCAGGTCTTTCCCTTCGCGCCGGCGAACCATGGCTTCCAGGTCATACTCGCGCGGCACATCGAAGGGCAGCCGCAAAAGGGTGGGCCCACTGGGAGAGGACACCTCCAACTGGTCGGGCGGCAGCCCCGCGGGGCGGGCCAGCGACCACTTGCCGCCGGTCGCGTCGTGGTCGAGATCGAAGGCAAAGAAGAGGTTCGTCAAGCCCCCGGAAGCGGTCAGCAGCCCCGCGCTGCTCATCCACTCGGCCCCAAAAATCCGGCCGGGGTGCCCGCTGGTCGGACGATCGACGATCGCATTGCCCCTGGCTTGTGCGAAATCCAGCAAGGTCCGCGTCTGCGAATCGCTCTCGAACGATGCCGGGGGCGTGAAAGCCTCCCGGTAGCGCGGCATCGAGGAAAGACGGAATGCACGGCACGCCATGTCGGTCTGAATGAAGTTGCTCACCGGCTGCCACGGAGGGCAACCCAGCGCCAGGTCGGCCGGGCTGGAACGCTGCGTCTCCGGCGGGACGCTGGCCGTGAGCACCAGTTGACCGTCGAGGAAGACCTGGTAGGTGACGTCGGGCCGAGTTTGCGCTCGGCACAGGGCCACGTGGTGCCAGGCGTCATCCATTTCAGACTTCGCCGCAGGATGCAATTGACTCCCCACCTCGAGCAACAGCCCACGCTGCTCTGGCCCGCCGCTTGGCCCCGCGCGATGCGCATAGGACAAGGCCCAGCCCGAGGGGATGCCGGGCGGCGCTTTAGGATGCGTGCCCGCGTGGGCGATATTGCCCATGAGGTAGGTGCGCTCCTTGGTGGGATTGAGCCGAACCCACATCTCAGCCGTCAGCGGCCAGTCCGAGGGGCCGACGTTGGCGGCCGTATCGAGCACTTCGGCATAGTCTCGCCCGACAAACCGCAGCGAGAGACCGCTCGGGTCGGCGGCCGGCGGGCGGACGGTGGGCGGACCTTTGGTGGTTGTCGCGGGATTGGTCGTGGTCTTGGATTGGGCGGGCGGCGTCTTGCCCGTCCGTGGGGTGGCGGGGTCGTCGATCGACGACTTCTTCCCCGCTTTCACGGGGAGCGGATCGACCGACGTGGTGCCGCTTCCCGCACCGGCGCCGGCCACGTCCGTCTTATCGGTCCCACGCAACGTCAGCATCAGCAGGGCGGCGACACTCACCACCGCCACTCCCGCGGCCGCAAGCAGCAGGAGCACCTTCTTTCGGCCATCGCGCTCCGCGGACGCCGGTGCTGTTTCGCCGGCGGGGGTGGAAAATGCCGTTGACGAGAATACCGGCAAGACGACGGGATCGCGCCCCAGGGAGACCACATCCAGGGCTTCGTCGAACGGCATCGCCGGGTCGGCCGGAGCCATCGGTTGCGCCTTGGGCGTGGCCCGCACCGCACGCGCCTGGGGCCGGGCCGCCGCCTCCGCGGCTTGCTGCGCGGCGCGCAATTGCTGGTCGTAATCGGCCTTCTTGCCCGCGTTCAGCAGGCACAGCTTGGCCGACGTGATTTCATTGAGCAGCTTCTGCGACCGATCGCCCTGCGGCCCGTTTTGAAACAGCCGCACGTGCGCCATCTGGCGGTCGGCGGCATTCTCGATGACGTCGAGATTGCCCTCGCAAAGCTCGACGCCCAGCAGTCGATAGTGATTTGGCGGCTGATCCTTGGGCGGGATCCCCAGCCACGTGTAATAGGGGTCAAAGTCGTCGGCCATTGGCGAAGATCGCGATCAGCGGTCGATGTGCACCTCAGCCAGGATCGAACTGCCCCCAAGAACAATGTACCAAGAGAAGCGGCCCAGCACACGTGGCTGCGGGCAAGGTGGCAAGGTGAGAGGGCTTTGCCCAAAAACTCAAATCCGAAATCCAAATACCAAATACCAAATGACCGAAACCTGCAAATTCAGAAAGGGCGAAGGACGTGTTTCGGTCATTCGTGCTTTGGTTTTTGGATTTGTTTCGAGTTTCGGATTTCGGATTTTTGGGCAAAGCCAGGTGAGGGGGTGACAGCGTGAACTCTGAGACGATCTTCTTTTCTCACCCTGTCACCCTGTCACCCGGTCACCTTGTCACCCTCACCCCCCAGCAGCCGATCGACCGCCGCGCCGATGTCCGGCTCGCGCATCAGGCTCTCGCCGACCAGCACGGCATCCACGCCGGCGGCGGCCAGGCGCAGCACGTCGGCATGCGTCGTGATGCCGCTTTCGCTCACCAGCACGCGGTCGCGGGGCACCTGTTCGCACAGGCGGACCGTGTGTTCCAAGTCCGTCTGGAACGTCCGCAGGTCGCGGTTGTTGATGCCGATGAGCGTCGCGCCGGCGTCGAGCACGCGGGCCAGGTTGCCCGGCTCGTAAAGCTCGACCAGTGGCGTCATGCCCAGATCGATCGCTTCGTTGTGCAGCTTGCGCAGATTGCAATCGTCCAGGCACTCGGCGATCAGCAGCACGGCGTCGGCCCCGGAGGCGCGGGCTTCGTAGAGCTGGTACGTGTCGAGGATAAAATCCTTCCGCAGCACGGGGATGTTCACGGCTTGCCGCACCTGCCGCAGGTATTCCAAGCTGCCCTGGAAGTAAGGCTCGTCGGTCAGCACGCTCAGGCAATCGGCCCCGTGCCGCTCATAGATGAGGGCGATCTTCACCGGATCGAAATCGGCCCGAATCACGCCCCTCGAGGGGCTGGCTTTCTTCACCTCGGCAATGAGGCCCAGCGAAGTAGCAGGCACACTCCGTGTGCCGTCCGGGTGGTCGGCGCGGTGATCATTGTGGTCAACTCGCTCCGCGAGTTGATGCGACTCGCGGAGCGAGTCGCCCACATTGACGGCACGCGGAGCGTGCCTGCTACGGCCGGCCAGCGGCGCGAGAAAGTCGCGGACGGGGGGCGCGCCCGGCAGCAGCGCCTTCAGCTCCGCCAGCGGCACACGGGCCTTGGCCGCCGCAATCTCGCGGCGCTTGGTGGCGACAATGTCGTCGAGGATGGACATGAGCAGTTATGTTCTATTCTCCGCCAAGGTGATCTAGCGTACCTCGCATCGAGCGTTGAAGGAAACTGGTCACGCCGTCAAGAAGCCGGGCTTCTCCCCGAGTGTAGCCCTCACGCTCCGCGTGAGGTTCGTCACGCGGAGCGTGACGGCTACTTTGGGAGAAGCCGGGCTTCTTCGTGTCGTGCGTTACGCGTAGGCTACCGCTGAGGAGCGGAATCTTGACTGCCGAGCTGCACGCGCTATTCGTTGGCGACGCGGATTACGCGGAGTTTCGCGCCGCCTTCGCGGCTCTGGCGCGGGCCGCGTGCGTGCACGCGGCGGCGAATCTCGCGGCCGCGGTGGAACTGACTGCCGGCGGCTTACGGCCCGATGTGATTATCATCGCCCAGCAGCGGCCCGGCGAGATCGCGCCGGAGGCCGTCGAACAATTGCGCCGTCTCGCCCCGCTGGCCCCTTGCATCGCGATCCAATCCAGTTGGTGCGAAGGCGAAGGCCGCACCGGCCGGCCCCTGCCGGGCGTGGTGCGCGTGCCTTGGCGGCGTTTCGAGAGCGAGATCGTGCCCGGCCTGCTGCGGCTGCGCGACGGCCGGCTCCCCGACTGGGCCGGGCCGGCGACCCTCACGCCGGAAGAGCGGCTGCTCCACCGATCGGCCGAATCGCTGCCGGGGGGCCGCGGGACCGTGGGCATCCTGTCGCACTCCTACGAGGCCCGACGCCTGGTAGGAGACATCTGCCGCGCGGGCGGCTGGAGCGTGGCGACGCTACCGGCGTCATGGATTTCGCAGCCCGGCGATGCCGACAGGACGCGCGCCCCGTCGCTCACCCACGCGCCGCCGGAGGCTTGCGACGTGGTCATTTGCGACTTCGATGAATTTCCAGACAGCGTGGCACCCATACTCGGCAGGCTGCGGGAGCGCGTCGGTGGCGCGGAAGTGATCCTGCTCGTCGGCTTCCCACGAGAGCACGACGTCGAGCGAGCGGCCGCCGCCGGGGCCGCCGGCGTGGTCGGCAAGCCATTCACGGCCAGCGAGCTGCTGGGCGAAATCGACCGGGCGGCCTCTCGCGGCAGCAGCGTCTCTCGATGAAAATGAGTGCCCGCGAATCGACGCGAATGATGGACTCTCTCTGACATTCGCGTCGATTCGCGTGATTCGCGGGCAACGCTTCGTCAATTGCCCGCCTACGTCGTCGCCAACCATTTGCCCACGCTCTCATGCCCTCGTTCGTCACTCACCTCGAAAGCGCCCTCGACGGCACCAAGCTGCCGGCCGATCGGCCGCAGACGCTGCACCGCGACCGCCCGCTGTGGGTGCGGTACGACCTCGATGCCGTGCGCCGCGAGCTGACGAAGGAAAAGCTGCGGGATCGGCCGCCCACGATGTGGCGCTACCGCGAGCTGCTGCCGCCGGCCGACGACGCGCACATCGTCTCGCTGGGCGAAACGCTGACGCCGCTGGTGGAATGCCCGCGGTTGGGCCAGCGGTTCGGCCTGGCGGACCTGTGGGTCAAGGACGAGTCGCGGCTGCCGACCGGATCGTTCAAGAGCCGCGGGCTGGCGATGGCC
>JBGQHD010000180.1:0-8085 GCA_041497795.1 Planctomycetia bacterium | reverse complement strand
CGCCGGCGTGAGCTGTTCGGGCGCCATCACCTGTTCGGGCGAGAGATAGTCGGCCGTGCCGACGGTCTTATTGCGTTTGTCGTCGGACTCCCCCTCGTGAAGAAAGCCCGCCAGGCCCAGGTCGGAGACTTTGCAAACCCCCTCGGGCGTGACCAGCAAGTTGCCCGGCTTGACGTCGCGGTGAATCAGCCCGCGGCTGTGGGCATGCTCCAGCCCCTTGGCCGCCTGGCAGATCACGGCCGCCGCGGCCGGCATGCCCAGCGGGCCATGCGCCTTGATCAGCCGGCGGAGGTCGAGACCGGGCACGTACTCGGTGACCAGGAAGTGGACATTGCCGTCCTGGCCGGCGTCGTAGGCCCGGACGAGGTTGGGATGATCGAGCTGCGCCTGGGCCTGCACCTCGCGGCGGAAGCGTTCGATGGCCTCGGGCGTGGACTTGTTCTTGGGCAGCACCTTGATGGCCACGATCCGCCGCATGATGGTGTGCTCGGCCTTGAACACCTGCCCCATGCCCCCCTGGCCGAGCTGGTCGAGAATGCGGTACGGCCCGAGCGTCCAGCGGGCTTGCCCGCCGAGCAACTGATCCGCCTGCCAGCGGTTGATGCGGCCCAGCTCGACGAGCTTGGCGGCCAGGGCCTCGTCCGCCTGATCGCTGCTCTCCTGATGGGCGCCCGCCAGACGGATGGCCGCCGGGTCGGAGTCCGTCGCAGTCGTGCGTCCCATTGCGCCGAGCGCCGCGGAGGCCTGGTCCAGGTCGGCTTGGCTCACCAAGCCGCTGGCCACGGCCGTTTGCGCAAATCGCGGCTTGTTGGGAGTGGGGGCGGACACGACGGAATGTTCCCTGAAGACAACGGACGACCAACGCGCACGCTCTTCCTTAGAATCTACTTCACTTGCACGGACCGCGCCAAGAATAGCCTAGTCCTGATGCGCGGATCGGTGCGCACTTGAAGGCGCCGTGGTGCGCACCTACCATGCACAGGTCGTCTCGGGCCGTTTGTGACAGCCGCCTCGCGCTCCTGCCGACGCCTTTCACCCTTGGCTTCCTTAGGGATTGACATGCGCGGATCACTGGAAGTCGAGCAGAAGTTTGCCGCCGACGACTTGGCGCGGGTCGAGCGGCAGGTGACGGCTCGCGGCGCGGAGTTCACGCCGCCGGTCGGTCAGGCGGATCGGTACTATGCCCATCCCGCGCGAGACTTCGCGCAAACCGACGAGGCGCTCCGCATCCGCCGCGTGGAACGGGGCAAGATGAAGGGTACTCATGGGGGCGGAGTCACTGTGGGCGAGGCTGCGCCGCAAGGCAATTTCGTCACCTACAAGGGGCCCAAGCTCGATCGGCAGACGAAGACTCGCCGCGAAATCGAGCTTTCCTTGCCGCCGGGGGAGGACGGGTTCGCCGAGTTCGCCAGCCTGCTGGAGGCGCTGGGCTTTCGCGCCGTGGCCGAGGTCCGCAAGCAGCGCCGCACCGCCCGGCTCGACTGGCAGGGCTTTCACGTCGAGGTTGCCCTGGACGACGTGGAGGGCGTGGGCCGCTACGTCGAGCTGGAGATCGCCGCGGAGCCGGCCGACGCGGAAGCCGCCAAGGCCGCCCTGGCATCCCTCGCCGAGCACTTGGGGCTGCGCGCCAACGAACGGCGCAGCTACCTCGAGCTGTTGCTGCTGTCGCGCGCGGGCGATCCCGACGGCCAGCGGGCCGTTTAGCCCGCTCGCCAGCGGCGAGCGCTAGAGCGCGCGATATTCCGTGCTTCGCGCGATGCTCAGTGCTTTCGCTCCAGCGCCCAAGCCAGCAGCGTTGGACAAAGCCGATTGAGCCAATGCACCGTTTTGGGCACCAGGCCCGGCAGGAGCTCCCGCCGGCCGCGGGCGATGGCCCGCACCGTCTTGCGGGCGATGGTCTCGGGCGTGTCGCCGCGCCCCGCGCGCCACGACGTATCGCCTTTGACTTCCAGGAGCGAATCCCACATCTCGGAGTCCACGGTCGCCGGGCTGACGACCAGCACATCGATCCTCTCGCAGTGCAACTCAGCCCGCAGCACTTCGCTGAACCCGCGGAGCGCGAACTTGCTGGCGCTGTACTCGCTGATATTGGGCAGGCCCACGTGGCTGAGGATCGAGCCAACGTTGACGATGATCGGCCGGCGGCCCTTTCGCAGCGCCGGCAGCGCGGCGCGGATGATCTCGATCGGCGCGAAGAGATTCACGTCGAAGATCCGCCGCAGCCGCTGCGGGTCGGCCGACGCAAACGGCCCCATGGCCCCCACGCCGGCGTTATTCACCAGGATATCGAGGCCGCCCAGCCGCTCGACCACACCCTCGATCGCGGCCAGGCGCGTGCCTGCCTCCGTGATGTCGCCGGCCAGAAACTCACAGCGGACGCCCAGGCCGCGCAGCTCATCGGCCAGCTCTCGCAGGCGTTCCTCGCGCCGCGCCACGAGAAACACGTCGGCCCCTTGCCTGGCCAGCTCGCGCGCAATCGCGCGGCCGATGCCGCTGGACGAGCCAGTCACCAGTGCGCGACTTCCCGCGATCGTGCGGCGAGCCATGAACGCTCTCCCAAGGAACACATCTCACCGAGTAGTTGTGCCTTTCAGGCCCCAGGTGTCAAGAAGAGACCGCGTCGTCGGAGGCGTGTCCCGATAGCCCGACACTAGCCCGACGACTTCGCGTAAACTTGACTCCACCGCCGTCATCGCCGGAAAATGAGCCGCATGTCGAGGGAGCGGCACGCTCGAACTCCAAGTCGGGCGGCGCTCTCCCTCGCTTGCGCGTCGGGCTAGTGTGCGTATCGCTCCAACCACGGGTTCTCTCGCCCCATGACAACCGCACCTTTCTCCCTCGCTCTCGACTACCTCCCCCGTCTGCCGCGCCGCAAGGATTTTGGCATCGGCTGCATCGGCGCCGGGTTCATCATGGCCGACTGCCATTTGGTGGCCTATCAGCAGGCGGGGTTTAATCCGGTGGCGATTGCTTCCCGCACTCGGCATCGGGCGGCCGAGGTGGCCGAGCGGCACGGCATCGCCAAGGCCTACGACTCGTACCAGGAGCTGCTGGCCGATCCGCGCGTCGAAGTCCTCGATATCGCCATACCGCCGGACGTGCAGATCGAAGTCGTCCGCGCGGCCGTGCGGCATGCGGCCGGCGCCAAGGGCGGACACATCCGCGGCATCCTGGCCCAGAAGCCGTTGGGGGCCGACTACGCCCAGGCGGCGGAGATCGTTCGGCTGTGCCGCGAGGCGGGCATCACGCTGGCCGTGAATCAGAACATGCGCTACGACCAGTCGGTGCGGGCCTGCAAATGCCTGCTCGATCGCGGCGTGCTCGGCGAGCCCGTGCTGGCCACGATCGACATGCGGGCCATTCCGCACTGGATGCCCTGGCAGGAACGGTTGGGCTGGGTCACGCTGCGGATCATGAGCATCCACCACCTCGACACGTTTCGATATTGGCTCGGCGACCCGCGGCGGGTTTTTGCCAGCGTGCGGCCCGACCCGCGCACCGCCCGCAAGTTCGCCCACGAAGACGGCATCTGCCTGTATATCCTCGAGTACGACAACGGCGTGCGTGCCAGCTCGTGGGACGACGTGTGGACCGGCCCGGCGCTGGAGGGGGCCGAGCCGGACATCGGCATCCGCTGGCGGGTGGAAGGGACCGACGGCCTGGCCCGCGGCACCATCGGCTGGCCGAGCTACCCCACGCGCACGCCGAGCACGCTGGACTTCACGACGCGACTTGGGTGGCACGCCCTGAACAAGGATGTGAAGGGCGTGGGAGGCTCGGAGACTGTGGACGTCTCCTCAGATCACGCCCATCGCATCCATGCTCTGGGCGTGCCACCCCATTTAGGCTACTGGTTCCAGCCGCGCTGGAAGGAGGTCTGGTTCCCCGACGCCTTCGTCGGCACGATGGCGCAGCTCTTGTGCGCCCTGGAAGAGAACCGCGAGCCGGAGATCGGCGGGCAGGATAATCTGAAGACAATGGCGCTGGTCGAGGCCTGCTACCGCTCGGTCCGCGAACACCGTGCGGTGGAGATCGCGGAAATGATGGGGTAATTCACAGCACCCCGGCTGCTGGCGAGCAGCCGGGGTGCTTTCACGTCGTCGTGCTTTTACCTCGTCACCTTGTCCCCTTGCTCGGTGCGGCAGCCTTGGCTGCGGCGACAAAGCGGCGGACTTGCTCGGCGTCTTTCCGGCCCAGCGCGTTTTCCACGCCGCTGGCGACGTCCACGGCGGCGGGGCGCACGGCGGCGATCGCAACGGCCACGTTCTCGGCGGTCAGGCCGCCGGCCAGCACCAGCGGCGGCGCGCGGCGAAGATCGTGATACTTGACGGCCGTCTGCCAATCGCAGGTCGCGCCGGTGCCTCCCCGCGCGCCGGGCACCGACGCATCGAGCAAGACCAGTCGCGGCAAGCAATCGAGCTGGCGGCAGCGGTCGAGATATTCGCCGACGTGGGCCAGCGAACTGCCGCAGGCCAGCGCCCGCATCACCGGCAGGTCGGCCAGGTCTGACCCGCGCAGCTCATGGAGAAACTCCGGCGGCTCGTCGCCGTGCAGTTGCAGCAGATCGAACCGCACGGCTGCGTGCACCGCTCGGATCGAATCCACTTCCGCATTGACGAACACGCCGACCTTCACGATTCCCGTCGGCAACGCGGCGGCGATCTCCTCGGCTCGCTTCACGCTTACCCAGCGCTTGCTGCGCGCGTAGAAGTTGAGGCCAATGGCGTCGGCCCCCGCCTGGGCGGCGACGAGCGCATCCTCCGGGCAAGTCAGGCCGCAAATCTTCACGCGAAACATGGCGAGTCCGCTGCGCGAACGATCGAACGTACATCGTACACAGTGACGCGCTGAGCCAACCGCCGTCAAGCCACGAAGGCAAGGCGCGAACGTCGCCTAGCACCCCGGCTGCTTTAGAGCAGCCGGGGTGCATCTCGGCGCCCGGCGCAGCCCGACGTTTACAGCCCGCAGCCTGCCAGGGCCTCGCGCCAAACGCAAATCGGTTGTTTCTTTCGGCGCGGAATCGTAAGATGGTCCTTACGCCCCGTCGGGGGCGTTGCACAAATCAATGGCAGGGGTCGGGGGGCCAAGAAGGTAGACCGGCTGCATTTCGGCAGAGAAGGGCGATCGCTGACTTCCACCTCCTGGCTTCTGGTACTCGTCCTGTAGGTCTTCTCCGTTAGGTCGGCAACATGGCCGCGCCGCAGGTCGCCCTCGCGTTTCTCGAGCTGCTCGAGAAGAGTAAGCTGTTGACCCCCGAAGAGGTCGCGGCCGCGATCGCGCGCCACGGCTTTCGGCCGGATCAAGATCCGCGGCTGATCGCCCAGGCGCTGATGAAAGACCGACTGCTGACGCGCTTTCAAGCCTCGCAGTTGCTCAAGGGGCGCTATCGCGGCTTCGTCATCGACGGCTACAAGCTGCTGGAAATCCTCGGCGCTGGCGGCATGGGCATGGTCTACGTGGCCCTCGACACGCAGTCGGGCCGCCGGGTGGCCATCAAGCTCCTGACCGAGACCGGGCAGCGCGACGCCGGCGTGCGAGCCCGCTTCGAGATGGAAGCCCGTGCCGGGCGATTGCTGGAGCATCCCAACATCGTCCGCACCTTCGCCTTTGGGCGGAGCGAAGAGCTCGATTACATCGTCATGGAGCTGGTCGAGGCGATCAGCCTCGAAGAGTACATCCGCCTGCAAAAACGCGTGCCCTACCCCCAGGCGTGCAGCATCATGTGTCAGGCCACGCTGGGTCTGGAACACGCCCACAACGAGGGGATGATCCACCGCGACGTGAAGCCGGCGAACCTGCTGGTGGACCGTGGCGGCGGGGTGAAGATCCTGGATTTTGGCTTGGCGCTGGTGGAGGACCAGGA
This sequence comes from Planctomycetia bacterium, assembly GCA_041497795.1. Classification (GTDB taxonomy): domain Bacteria; phylum Planctomycetota; class Planctomycetia; order Pirellulales; family S012-138; genus JBGQHD01. Next base: position 2,222 of record JBGQHD010000180.1, on the reverse strand, counting down.
AGGGAGCGAGTTCGCCCTGGCCCGCATCTTTGGCCAAGACCGCGTCGGCACGGCTGACTTCACGGCTCCCGAGCAAACGCTGGACAGCTTCACGGTGGACCTGCGGGCCGACGTGTACAGCCTCGGCTGCACGCTCTACACCACGCTGGCCGGGCAGTTGCCGTTCCCCTACGACACGGTGAAGAAGAAGCTGGAGGCCCATCGCACCGTGCAGCCGTGGCCGATTCAAGAGCTGGCCCCCGACGTGCCCGACGCCTTGGCCGACATCGTCGAGCGGATGATGGCCAAGTCGCCCGACGACCGCTTCGCCAACATGGCGGAAGTGCGGCAGGCGCTGGAGCCGTTTGCCCAGCGCCGGCCGGTGTCGTTCGATTTCTCCAGGATCCTGACCGACCGGATCGCCCTGGCCAAGCGGCGCGCGCAGCGCGAGCAGGAGGAGCGGAAGCGGCGGGCCGAGTCGTCGATGTCCTGGGCGAATCGCGGGCTAAGCTCCGGCAATACGCCCTCGGGGCTGGGCGCCGCCAGTTCGAGCGGGTTGGGACTCGGCGCCGCCGCTGCTCAATCCAACGGCCAACTCAGGCCGGGCCAGGTCGTCATCCGCCACGCTCGATCCGGCGCCGTCCTCTTGGAAGTTGCGGCCGACACTCTGGCCGGCGCCGATCTCACCGCGGCGCAGCTCGCCGGAGCGGACCTGCAGGGCCTGGACCTCAGCAAGGCCAGCCTGGCCTACGCCAATCTGCGCGACGCCGACTTGCGAAAGGCCAATCTCGCCGGCGCCCGGCTGGCTGGCTGCGTGCTCAACGACGCCAACCTGGAGGAAGCGGACCTGACGCGGGCCGACCTCCTGGAAGCCAGCCTCACCAACTGCAAGCTCCACGGAGCGGTCCTCACGCAAGCCGATCTGCGGCGGGCCGTCGTCACCGGCGCCGACTTCTCCTCGGCCGATCTCACCGGCGCCGATCTGAGCATGACCAACATGCGCGCCAACTTCAAGGGCGCCAGCCTGGCCTGCACCGACCTGCGCGGTTCGACCTTCGCCGGCTCCGACCTCACCGGCGCCAGCCTCGACGGCGCGAACCTCGCCGGCACGAACTTCCGCGGCTGCGTGGGGCCGTCGGGGCAGCCGATCTTTACGGCGGCGCTGAAGTAGCTTTGGGACGGTGCGCTTTGCCGCGATTGTTCTGTTTGTCCTTGCCGGCACACGCTCGCTCGGAGAAAATCGAGGCAATCAGTGGGAGCGTTGACATGGCAACTGGCTACACAATGCCCGGCTCCTCAGGCCGGGCCTTCTCCACGCCCGTGGACGCGCCGACGCTCGTCTTTCCACCAATGGTATTGCCCGTCGAATGGAACCTGGCCGACTTGCGTAAGCACCTAGGCGGCGTCCCTCTTCAACGGATTCGATTGTACCCGCCACCTGGAATGGCAACTGAAGAGGATGCATTGGAGATTCACCGGCGCGAGGGACGCGTCTGCGAACTGATCGACGGCATTCTGGTGGAGAAGGCCATGGGCTCTTACGAATCGGTCCTGGCCGGCCTGATCTTGCAATGGCTCAATAACTTCTTGGAAGAACATCCGTTGGGGATTGCGTTAGGCGAGGCCGGTTACCTTCGCATGCTGCCAAAGAGGATGCGCGCGCCGGACGTTTCCTTCATCAGTTGGGAGCGTTTTCCCAAGCGCAAGGTGCCTCGTGACCGGGTGTTCGCCGTGGCGGCGGACTTAGCGATCGAGATTCTCTCGCCAGGCAACACGCCCACGGAGATGGACCTTAAGCTCAAGGAGTATTTCCGCGCCGGCGTGCAATTGGTGTGGTACATCGAGCCGGAGCGCCGCTGCGCCAGGGCTTTTACCTCGCCGGAAGATTTCATCGAAGTGGACGAGTCGGGCACGCTCGACGGCGGCAAGGTCTTGCCCGGTTTCCGCATCAAGCTGCGGGAGCTATTCTCCCGCGTGCCGCGCGAATAGCGGCGGCTCTTGTCCGTTCTCTTCGGCAGGTTGAGCCGGAGACGGCTGAGCCAGAGACGAGGCAGCCCGGCCGGACATCACGCCGACGATCACGAACGCGAAGAAGGCAAACAGCACCGTTCCCGCCGCGATGCACGTGGCTACGGCGGCGGCGAAGTGATCTCGCATTAGCACCAAGGTCGGCGGCTCGTTGCTCGCCGGAGGGCGGCGCTCGACCGGGGAAGTCTTTTCCAGCGCCCGCGATTCTTCGCGCT
>JBGQHD010000179.1:0-8089 GCA_041497795.1 Planctomycetia bacterium | reverse complement strand
GGCTCGCTGCCGCCGGCGAACTCGCGGAAGATGCGGCTGCCCAGCTCGATGACGCCGCCCGGCTGAGAGCCGCTGGCCGTCGAGCCGGGCATGTAGCCGGGGCTGCCGCTCGGCTGGCCGGTGTTGGGCCGCCAATCTCCCGCCGTGGTGTTCCCACCCGCCGAATCGCCCAGGATGCCCGGGAACGCCCGCGGCAGCGGCTGCGGCGTCGCACCGGGCGACAAGGGGCCGCGCGGCGCGGGCGTCAGCGGTCCGGGCGTCAACGGCCCCGGCGTTTGTGGCCCGGTGGGCGATGGGCCTTGCTGGTTTAGCTTGTCCTCGAGCTGGTCGATGTACGGGCCAAGCACTTCGCGCACGCGCGCGGGCAGGTATGGGTCCGACTGCTGCAAGAGCTGTGTCATGTAGTAGCCGGCCCGCGAGGCGTGCACCATGCCGCGGGCGGTCTCCGAAAGCGACAAAGCGAAGAACGTGATCACCAGGCACAGGAGCACGCCCTTGGCCGCGCCGAACAGCGCGCCGATCTGCCGATCGAAGTCGCGGAGGCGGACCGAGTCGATAAAGCTGGCCACCAGGCGGAAGAGCATCCAGATGCCGACCGACGAGGCGACATAGAGGATCAGCATGGCCACGGCCTTGTTCCAGGGCGCCTCGGCGCTGATCATCGGCGCCAACGCGCCGCAGAAATTCACGGACGAAAAGTAGCTGGCCAAGATCGACGCCAGCGACGCCACCTGCCAGGCCATGCCCTTCCAGGCGCCGAAGACCACGCACCCGATCACCACCGCCAGCATGAGGAAGTCGTAGGACTGCATGGGAGGAATGCCGAAGGTCGAAGGTCGAAGGACGGAATGACGAAGGGCGAGCGGCACGCGCCGAGCGCGCGCACTCCCGCGCGGGAAATCTTGGGGGGCGGAAGTGTAACGATGAGAATCACCGCCGCGAAGAGCAGAACGCGGCGTCACTGCTGGCGCCCAGAAGGGCAACCACGAATTACACGAATAGCACGAATGCGATTTGCCGCTGCGCGGCGATTTTCGACTGCGAGGGGCGCGGATAGCCGCGTTTCCCTTTTCTTGCCCGCGAATCACGCGAATCGACGCGAATGTCATTCGGTATTCGCGTTCATTCGCGTGATTCGCGGGCCATCACTCGAATTGGCTGCGGCTCAGCCGCGCCGGCATTCGTGCTATTCGTGTTATTCGTGGTTCCTTTCTTTCCGGCCTTTCCAGCCGTCGCAGCGCACGACGGCAGCGTCGCCGCCATCTGCGGCAGCAGCTAGAATGCAGCCGTCACTCCGCACTCCGAATTCTGCATTCCAACTCCGCATGTACCGTGTCACCCGCGAAATCGACTTCTGCTACGGGCACCGGCTGCTCCATTACGACGGCAAGTGCAAGCACCTGCACGGGCATAACGGCCGGGCGGTGATCGCCATCCAATCGCCCCAGCTCGACGAGCGCGGCATGGTGATGGATTTCTCGGAGATCAAGCGCGTGGTCAGCACGTGGATCGACGGGAACCTCGACCACCGCATGCTACTGCACCGTGATGACCCGGCGGTGCCGCTGCTGAAGAAGCTGGGCGAGCCGATGTATCTGCTCGACGTGAACCCCACGGCCGAGAACATCGCCCGGTTGATCTTCGACTTCGCCACTAGCCAGGGATTTCCGGTCGTCGAGACGCGGCTGTGGGAAACGCCGCGGTGCTTCGCCACGTACCGGCCGGCGTAGCAGCGCTTGTCAAGCCGGCGATGGCATCGCCGGATTACACTGCATGACCCCGGCGATACCATCGCCGGCTTTACGGAGCGGCGCTCCCCTGCCCTGCCCTGCCGGCTCGCGAGCGGCCGTCACACCGGTCACGTCGGGCTGACGCCGCGACGCTCGCCGAGCTGTTCTCACCAGCGTCGCCGGGCGCGGCCGTCACATTCGGCAGGATGAGCTAGGCTTTAGCTGTCGGTCGTCGCTTGGCTGGGACAAGCCCAGCCGTGGCGAGGGAATACACTCGGCCAGGAGTCGCCCGTGAACTGTCCCAACTGTGGTGCCCCGCTGACACCCGTGCCAGGCCGCGATTACTTGCAGTGCAAACACTGCGAGACGATCGCCTTTCCCGAGCCGTTGGCGGACTCCGCCGACGGCCTCGCGCCGCTTGGCGCGTCGGGCGCGCACAACTGCCCCGTCTGTTTCGAGAGGCTGTCGCTCGGTTCGATCGCGGGCTACGAGCTTTCTTACTGCGAGCAGTGTCGCGGCGTGCTCACCACGAACGTCGATTTTCCGCACATCGTCCGCACGCGCCGGGCCGAGCGCCGGCCAGCCGACGCGCAGGAGCCGCTCGATCCTTCGGAGCTCGATCGCCAAATCGACTGCCCGGCGTGCGGCCGGCGAATGGAGACGCACCCTTACTACGGCGGCGGCAACGCCGTGATCGACACCTGCCTGGACTGCGGTCTGATCTGGTTCGACGCCGGCGAGCTGGCGGCGATCGTCGCGGCCCCGCAGCGCGCGCCGCGGCCGGCCGAACCGACCCTGTTCAGCCGCTTTGGATCCGCGCCCACGCCCGGCAGCTACGGCCCCGACGGGCTGTTCTTGTCGTAGTGCCCGAGTCGCCGCCACGAAAACGTCTTCGTGCCGCTACAGCTCGCCCCGCGTACGAAGCTCAACGCGCGTCGCACCGTGTTGCTTCGCGCGGATGTGCTCGACATGGAAGGTAAGGAAGAGTGCCGCCGATTGCGGCAAGCGACAATACTCGCATCGTTCTTCGGCCCGCTGCCGAACGAGCTGCCGAACGGCCGCGTCCATTATGAGGCGGCTTTCCTCTCCAGCCGCGTGCGAGCCTTGGCCTGGAGGCGGGTGATGAAATGGAAGGCCGCAAGATAGCGGTCATATTCGGCGCGCTCCTCGTCGGAGAGCTGGCCCTCGTTTGCCTTGTCGGCCAGTTTATCCACCTTGGCCTGCGTTTCTGGATCGGCGCGCAGGTTCACGATCTTCTGAGCGGCCTCGCGGGTGAGGCACTCGACGAGCGGCTCGAGAACTCGATCAAACATCCGTTGCGTCATCGAATCCCTCCGAGGTAGTGGCCACGTATCATAGCAAGCTCCGCTCCAGCACCGCCCGCGCCTGCTCGAACGACGGCTGCCAGGCGATCTCCGGCCGGCCATCGCGGAGGCAGTCGCGCAGCTTGACCAGCGTGTTGCGGGCCATGTGGGGGCACTTGTTGCAGGCGCAGCTCACGCCGGGCACGCCGTGATAACGATGCCGGGGCGTGGCGTGCTGGAGCTGCCAGAGCATGTTGGCCTCGGTGGCCACCAGGAAGTCGCGCGGCTCGGCGAAACCGGCCACGTACTTGAGCATGCCTTGCGTGCCGCCGATGTAGTCGGCGTGTTCGCGGATGTTGGCCGGGCACTCGGGATGGGCGATGGTCAGCGCCGTCGGCACTCGCCGCTTCATCCGCAGCAGGTCTTGCACGCTGAACACCTCGTGCACCATGCAGGCGCCGTCCCAGAGGATCATCTTGCGGCTGGTCACTTCCTCCAGGTAGCTGCCCAGGTGCCGGTCGGGCACGAAGAGGATCTCCTGATCGTCCGGCACGCGGCGGATGATCTCCTCGGCGTTGCCGGAGGTGCAAATCCAGTCGGAGAGCGCCTTCACCGCCGCCGAGCTATTGATGTACGTCACCGTTTGAAACGCCCTGCCCTGCCCTTTCAGCCTGGCTTGCAGCTCGGCCAGCTTGGGGGCCGGGCAACTGTCGGCCAGGCTGCACCCGGCCAACAGGTCCGGCAGCAGCACCCGCTTCTCCGGGTTGAGCATCTTGGCCGTCTCGGCCATGAAGTGCACCCCGCAGAAGACGATCGTCGGCGTGGTCACTTTGGTGGCGGCCCGGGCGAGCTGCAGGCTGTCGCCCGTGTAGTCGGCCAGCTCCTGGATTTCGCCATCCTGGTAGTAATGAGCCAGGATCGTGGCGTTCTCGCGGGCCTTGAGCCGGAGAATCTCGTCCCCCAAATCGAGCGGGTCGAAATCGGCGGCGTTTAGTGCGGCGGACGGCAGTCTCGTGGCGAGCGCGCCGTCGGAGGGCAGAACGCTCAGGCGGCCGAGTTCGGCAGAAGCAGCTTCAGCGGAGGGGGAAAGCACCGGTGTGCTCCTTGTTTTTTATGTGGCGAAGGACGAACCCACATCAGGCAATTTAGAGACGGCCGTACGTCTGGCGGTCGCTTCCGCCACAAGAATTATAGGTCCCCCAAGCTCCAAAGCTAGTGGCGATAGGGCACGCAACCAAGGAATGGCTAATGGCGCTGCCGCCACGATGGGTATCGACCTCCCCTACCGAGGCGGCGACGCACCCCCCTGCCCTGCCCCTGCCCCGGCCTGGGGGTCGATCTTTCGGATCGCCTCGGCCGCGCCGCGACGGACCATTTCTTCTTGATCGTCCCGCAGCACCCTTTGCAGCGCGGGAAGCGCCGCCTGGGCCGGCGGCCCCACGAGGCCAAGACAGGTCGCCGCAGTGCCCCGGGTGAAGGGATCGTTGTGCGCCAACGCCGCCGTCAGCGCGGCCAGCGACCGCTGTGAGCCATTACGAGCAAAGCCGACCAGATCCCACAACGTGCGACGGTGCCAGTCGGCGTACTCGACCTGCGCGACCAAGAAATCCTCGACGCGTCCGTCGTTGGCAGCAACACCGATCGCGGTCAGGGCGCGCACCGCCAGACCGAAATCGGATTTGCGCTTCTGGACGATGCGTATCAGCTCCGGCACGGCTGGCGTCGCGTGGGCACCAAACGACCAAATCGCGAGCACCGGCCGACGCAGGCCCGGTTCGTCATCTTGCAGCGACAGCAGCAGTGCCTTCAGGGCCGGCCAAACTTCCGGGAACCTCGCCGGGTCAATCGCGGAGGTCGCGTACGCTGCGTTAAGGCGATTGCCCGCGTCTGCTCCCGACAGAGCGGCCAAGGCGGTCGGCAGAGCAAAGGCCGCGCGGCGGCTGTCGATCATCGCCAGCGCATACGCGGCGTTGGCCCGCACCGATACGTCTTCATCCGCGGCGGCGCGCTTCAAGGCAATCCACACCGCGGCGTCCCCCGGACGAAATCGTGCCAGCGCCTCTGCTGCTGCCGCGCGCACCGACGGATCGGCGTCGGCCAGAGCCAGGCAAAGCGACTCCTGCACTCCGGCGGCCGCGGGGCCGAATACGCCGAGCTTTCCCGCACTGCCCGAGGCGGCTTGCGCGTCTCCCTTGACATCGGCGAAGACCACGCGCCATTTCTCGTCCTCTTCGGGTGGGCAACGGGTAGCAAGAGTTTCGATGAGCGTTCGCCGGACGGCGCCGTCCGCGTGGCTACCAAGAATGTCGCAGAGGTGCGTCACGGCGCGAGGATGCCGGGACGAGCGAGCCCAGAGCACAAGGTCGTGATCGCGAACGGAGCCTGCGGCCGTCTTACCCTCAACCGAACCGACCAACGCGGGAATCGCTTCGTCGCCGAGGTCGCCCAGCGCACCTGCCGCGGTCAAACAAATCGACCATTTCCCGTCGTCCAACAACGGCACAAGATCTTCGGCAGCCTCGCGGTCTGCTCGCAGCAGCTTCACCTTTCCTGTGGCCGCTGGAATACGTTGCTCGTCTTCCTGGCGCACGGCATCAACCAGCTCTTGCACCGCCGTCTCGCGCAATGGCCGCAGGGTGAAGAGCCTGAACGCCCACAGGCCGATGGCGATCACCGCGACCGCGCCCAACAGCCATAAGAGATAAAAGTACCACCGCCGCCGGCGCGAGGGTTCATCGGACTGAGACGAGGCCGACATAGTGCAACCTTCATGCAGTGCGGTGGCCGATGCCAGGGTTTGGTAGCGTGGCAAGTTATTGCCACGAAGGATTCTAGCGTGGCGTTCAACGCACGCGCCGCCGTGCCTCGGGACGTTTCATCCGTCGCTCCATTATTCTCCCTTCGGGAACGGCGGCGCGCCTTCGAGAATCCACTGCCGGATCGTCTCGATCTCCGCCGGCGGCAGGCGGTCGTGGGACTGGCCCTCGTACGACGGCGGCGGCATCCGTCGCTCGGCGTCGTCGGTCGTGATGAGCTGAAACAACTCCGATTCGTCCGGCTTGCCCGGCACGACGACCTTGCGGACGTAGACCAGCAGCCGATGGTGGAGGATCTTGATGCCCCCCTTGCCCACGTCGTACTTGTGGCATTCGTAGCAGCGCTCGATGAAGATGCGCTTCACCGGCTCGGCCAGCACCGACGTGGGCGGGTCGTCCGCGGCCGCCGCTGGTGAAGCGTCCTCCGGCGGCTCCGGCGCGCCTCCGAGAATCCAGTCGTTCAGGACCGTCAACTGTTCCTCGGTAAGCCGCGGCAGGCGTTTTTCTTCCTCCTCCAGCGGCATCGAGCCGTCGGCAATCCGCTGGATCAGCCGCGAGTCCTGCGGCTTGCCGGGCACGACGATGCGGCGGTCGCTGTCCAGCAGCAAGGAGTGATCCAGGACGTTGAGCTTCTTGGCGATCTTGGCGGGGTTCTGTCCGTGGCATTCGTAGCAGTTCTGCCGGAGGATCTCGTAGGCCTGCGGCGCCAGCTCCTCCGCGCGGCGCCGAAGGCGCTGCTCGGCACGCAGGTGTTGCACCTCGGCCCAGGCCGGCACGAGCGCGACGAGCAGCACCAGCCCGGCCAGCGATGCTCGGCCCGGGTGCCGCCGCGCGTACTTGAGCAGCCGGCGGGCGAGGCCGGCGCGGCGGGCCACGATCGGCCGGCCGTCGAGGAACCGCCGCAGGTCGTCGGCCAGCTCTTGGGCCGACGCATAGCGGCGGGCCGGCGATTTCTCCAGGCACTTGAGGCAGATCGCCTCCAAGTCGCGGGGCACGGCCGCCCGTAGCCGGGTTGGCGGAACTGGGTCGTCATCCGTTACTTGCCGCAGGACTTCCAGCGGATTGTCGCCGATGAACGGCGGCCGCCGGGCCAGCAGCTCGTACAGGATCGCCCCCACCGCGTACACGTCGGTGGCCGGGCCGATCCGCTCCCGGTCGCCGGCGGCTTGCTCCGGGGCCATGTAGCCGGGCGTGCCGAGCACTTCGCCGCTCCGCGTCAGGTCGGGCGTGTCGTCCATCCGCTTGGCCAGGCCGAAGTCGGCGATCTTCAGCGTGCCGTCGGCCGCCAGCATCACGTTGCCCGGCTTCAGGTCGCGGTGCACGATGCCCCGCTCGTGGGCTGCGTGCGTGGCGCGGGCCAGCGTCTCGGCGATTTCGGCCGCGCGGCGCGGCGTGGGCCGCTCGCGGGCCATCCACGCGGCCAGCGTGCCGCCGGCCATGTATTCCATGGTGAAGTACGGACGCCCCTCCGCCTGGCCGATCTCGAAGATCTGCACGACGTGCGGATGCTGCAGCCGGGCGACGGCCTCGGCCTCGGCCTGGAAGCGGGCGGAGTGTTTGGGGCTGGCTCGCGGAGCGGCGATCATCTTGATGGCCACGGTGCGCTGCAAGCTGGTTTGCACCGCCCGGTAGACGATGCCCATGCCGCCTTGGTCGATGATCTCGAGGATTTCATAGCCGGGAATGCTCACCGGCGGGCGTGGGATCTCGTTTGCGGGATGATTTAGATCCAAGGTGGGCGCGGATTGCGGCCAGCCGCCCTGCCCTGCCGCTGCCGCCAAGGCGGAGGCATCGATCGTCGGCGCCACGCCGGGGCTGGCCATGCCCAAGCGCCGTTCCATCGAGCGAATGGCCGCGATGCGCTGCCGCAGCTCGTTGACCACCTCGGGCGAATCCGCGCCGGGGCAATCGGCGCAGAGTTCTTCCGGCGTCGGCTCGCGGCCCTGCCGGCGCGCCTCTTCCCACCGCAGCAGCAGTTCGCAGATGCGCTCGCTGGCCGACATGGACTGAACCTCGTAGCGACCTCGTAGTAGGCACACTCCGTGTGCCGTCCTCCGTAGCCTGACTCTCCGATCCGGGCGCCCGACTCGGAGAGTCAGGCTACGGCACACGGAGTGTGCCTGCTACTTCTACTCGCCGTTCCAGACGCGGTGCAACTGCTCGAGTGCCGCGTGCCAGCGGCGCTGCACGGTGCGGACCGAGACGCCCAGCAACTCCGCCGCCTCGGCTTGCGGCAAGC
>JBGQHD010000178.1:0-8097 GCA_041497795.1 Planctomycetia bacterium | reverse complement strand
CCATCGGTTATACTAAACGTCGGCCAAGAATCGCGCCACGGCGAAGCCGCGCGTGCTGAAGTCAGGGCCGATGGCGTCGTACCCTGCCGCCACGATCCGTCCCTGCGCGTCGATGGCGACCGTATTGGCCCGGCTATAGCCAATGTCTGGTGTCGCGACGCCGCCGTTAGCGAACGATTGGTCGAGCGTCCCATCGTCCTTTAGGCGGACGATTGCGAGTTTATCTCCAGATGCGTCCGATGTTTTACCTGCGACCACGATCCGGCCCAGGTTGTCGATCGCCACGCCAAACGACTGGTCCAATCCACCCAAGTCCCTGACCATCAAGCCGCCACTGCCGAAGCTGGTATCAAGCGTCCCATCGGCCGTATAACGGGCCACAGCAAAATCCCAGAAGTTGCCGGTGCTCGACACCACGATGCGCCCCTGACCATCAATCGCTGCGCTCGTCGCGCTTTCCCATCCGTCGGCGAAATTCGTGGTCACCAGGCCGCCAGTGCCGAAGCTGGTGTCCAGCGTCCCATTGGGGTTGTATCGCGCCAGCGCGGTGTATGCCTCGCCCGTGTCATCTCCGGCGCTGCTCGTGCCAACAAGGAGGATGCGACCTTCCGCGTCGAGGACAACGTTGAGGGCGGAGTCGGTGGAATTGATGTTTGGAAAGTCCGTCGTCACCTGTCCGCCGATGCCGAAACTCGTATCAAGCGTCCCATCGGAGTTGTACCGCGCGACAACGAAATCGGTATCCCCTGCGGCCGTCCCTATGGCATCGCCGGCCACCACGATCCGGCCTTGCGCGTCAATCGCGACGCTCCATGCATTGGCCCCTCCGGGCCCGAACTGCGTACTGACCACTCCCCCGCTGCCGAAGGACGTGTCCACGGTCCCATTGGGGTTGTACCGCACAAGCGTAAAGTCTCCGTTGCCGTACCCTGTCACGAGAATCCGGTTCTGGGCATCGACGGCGACGCTGGTGGCGGTTTGGTCCGCCAATCCTGCATTATTGAACACCCGATCCAGCGTGCCGTCGGTGTTGTATCGCACGACTTGGAAGCCATTCCCCACGACGATGATCTTGCCGTCCACGGGCTGGATCGCCATGTCGTACACCTCGCCGCCATTGTTCGTGACGACCACTCCCCCATTGCCGAAAGGAGCGTCCAGGCTGCCGGGAGAGGCGCTGGTCACCGTGACGCTGGCCGTCGCGGTCAGAGGCATGGCGTCCGCCACGAAGGCGTCCTGATACTCGTTGGTATCGCCCAACACCAGGTTTTTCGCAGCGGAGAGGAACGCCACAAAGTGCGCGTCTGCGGAAATGACCGGAACGCCCGAACGGCCGTCGCCCTGACCGCTGGCGCCTGTGCTGAGGCGACGAATCGCGCCTGAAGACAAGTCCTTAATGAAAATGTCGGCCACGCCATTCGTGTCGCCGCCGAGCACTAAATTGTCGGCGGCGGACGAAAAGGTGACGAATCGGCCATCGGCGGAAATGGCCGCATTGTATGACGCGTGATCGGCCGGCGTGCCGTCCGGGGCAACGGACACCCGGGCGGTGCTGCGGGTTTGCGCATCATAGAGCAGAATGTCATTGGGAGCCGTCGTCGACGGACTCACGAGATCACCTGCAGTCGAAGTGAAAACGATGTAGTGCCCGTCGCCCGAGATCGAGCCTCCCTGGGAGAAGGTGTCTAATTGGTTGTTATGGGCATCGACCGAGATGCGCGTCGTCGTGCCGGTCTCGCGGTCGAAGACAAAAACGTCCCGTTTGTTATTGGTGTCACCCCCCAAGGAGGCGATGTCCACGAGGTTGTCGGCGTCCGATTCAAATACGACGTAGCGGCCATCGGCCGAAATGGACTTGACGTAAGAGTTGCCGTCTGCTCGCGTTCCCATGTTCTCCAACTGATCTGTCACGCTCGTCATCACCCCGGTCACGCGGTCGTACAGGAATACGTTGTACACGGAGGAGTCCGTGTTGATGTTGGCCAGGTGTGCTCCGTTGGACGTGAAAGCCACGTAACGCCCGTCCGCGGAGATGACGGGGAAGAACGACTGGGGGAAAAGACCCTCGCCATTGATATCCCAATAGTTCGATATTAGTGTCGTTTGCTCGGTGTCCCGGTCGTACAACCACACCTCCGGCTCATTGCCCGTGTGGCCTGGAAGGTTAAGCGCAGATCCCGAAAAAACGACGTAACGACCATCCGCTGAAATGCTAGGGTTGGTTCCAAATTTGACTGATGAACCCACCGATACACGGGTCGTCGTGCCGTCTAGCCGATCGCGCACGAAGACATCGGGTCCGTAGTTGGGATCGTCTGGCACGAGGTTCTTGGCCTGAGAGGAGAAGGCTACGTACCTGCCATCGCCCGAGATCGATACACTGTACGAAGCTCCATTCGCCTGGGTGCCGGTGGAACTGGTGGACAACCGCGCCGGGGCAGTGTCGGCAGACTGGATACTGGCGACGTACGAGCCTTCGTCGGCGTAGACGTGGCTCTGTGAGATCTGGGAACTCGCTGCGCCGACCTGCGCCGTTTGGGCGGCAGTCCCGTCGCCCCAGTCGATGGATAAGGTCGCGCCGCCATCAAAAGCCGTCACGTTTCCCGAGAGGGTCGTCTGGCTGCCTGCGAAGATGGCGGGTGGCGCAAGGGCCACGTTCGTCAGAGAGGCCGCCGAGAGCATCTGCCGCGGCTCGAGCTGCTCGAACTGCGGGCGGAAGGTTTGCGGGCGCTTCCGGATCGGCAAGGCTCGCTCGCGACCGTGGAGACGACGAAGCAGTCGCGTGAAAACCATGAGCGATACCTCGAATGGGGGGTAAGAGAGTTCCTTGCCAAGTTCGGACGATTCATTTCGCCAAACCATCGCCTGGCCCTGCGGAGCCTGCCCAAAGATCGGTGCGCGAACGCCGTTCGGCGAGCGCGCTAGCTACCGCTATCTCTTACTCTGCAAGGCCGGCGAATTCGTTTCGACAAAAGTTGAAAAAAGGCAGACTGCCTCGGTCGTCCGGCATTTCGCGCGGGGTAAGCCCGTGCAACTCGCGGCGACGTAGGGTATAACCTCGACATCGGCCGGTGCCGCGCGCCAGTCCAGGGCGCCAGTCCACGCGGAAGCGGCGAAGCGTTGACCCGGCCGTGGGGGTAGGGAGTAGGGCTTGTGGCAGTGCGCTCGGATCGGGAACTGTGCCGGGACGCATCCGCAGGCGAGAAGTCCGCGTTGGAAGAGCTGCTGAGCCGATACCGCGACCGGCTGAAACGCATGTTGGCCGTGCGGATGCACCCGCGGCTGGCCAAGCGATGTGATCCGTCTGACGTGGTCCAGGATGCCTTGGCCGAGGCCACGCGGCGGCTGCCAGAATATCTGGGCACGCCCGAATTGCCGTTCTATGTGTGGCTGCGGCAACTTGGGCTCGACCGTTTGACGGATTACCATCGCCGGCACCTGTACGCTCAGTCGCGCAGCGTGTTTCGAGAGGAGGAAGCCGATCTGTCGGATGAATCGGTGGAGACGCTGGCGCAGCAATTGGCCGGCGCGGTGGACGACCCAGCGCGACAGTTGGCCCGCGAAGAACGGCGGCAGCGCGTCCGACGATGCTTGGAGCAGTTGCGTCCCTCCGACCGCGAGCTGCTTTTGATGCGGTTCGCGGAGCAGTTGCAACTGAAGGAAATCGCCGCGGCGCTGGGCCTCACGGAGGCGGCGACGAAGTCGCGGCTGCACCGCGCTTTGGAGAAACTGCTGGCGCGATTCGGCGACGGATCGGGGGACAGTTCGATGGGGCCGCGCGGGTGATGACGGCCGGTGCCCCGAAATCGGGTTGTTGCACTGCTGCCCCCGGAGGGTGCATGATGTAAGCGGAATGGACAGGATCGGCGGCATAGACGTAAACCGCAAGGACCCCGACCGATGAGCGAGACGCACCCCGTCAGCTTGGATTCCACGGGCGGCGATCCGGCGCTCGCCGAGCTCGTGGACCGCGTGACCGACACGCTGTTGGCCGGCCAGGACGTGGACCCCAGCGAACTCGTCGCGGCCGTGCCGCAGCACGCCGCCCGCATTCGATCGATGCTCCCGGCCTTGCGGGCGCTGGCCGACCTCCGCGGCGAGCGCTCGTCTGGCGCCGTCGGGTCGATGCCTGGGGGCACGGACCGTGCCGAGCTGTTCATGAAGCACGGCGCGGCGGGGGACCTCGATACGCCCCGTCCGGTCGAGCTGCCGGGCTTGGAAGACTTCCGCGTCGTGCGCGAGATCGGCCGCGGCGGCATGGGGGTCGTCTACGAGGCACAGCAGCTTTCCTTGCGGCGCCGCGTAGCGCTGAAGATCCTGCCCTGGTCCACGATGCCCGATCAGCGGCGGGTGCACCGCTTCGAGCGGGAAGCTCGGGCGGTCGCCCGTCTGCGTCATCCGCACATCGTCACCATCTACGAGGTGGGAACGTGCGCGCTGGGGCCGTATTACGCGATGGAGTACATCGAGGGAAATGACCTGGCCACGGTCGCGCGTCGCCAGGCGATGTCGCCGAAGGCCGCCGCCGCGTGTATCCGGGACATCGCCAGAGCGGTGCAAGCAGCGCACGACGCGGGCGTGTTGCACCGCGACCTCAAGCCGGCCAATATCCTCGTCGATTCTGAGGGTACGCCCCACGTCACCGATTTCGGTCTCTCCAAAGAGGTCGATGGCGGCGACTCCCAAGCGACGGCCACGGGCGCCGTTCTGGGCACGCCCAGCTACATGCCGCAGGAGCAGGCGTTGGGCCGGACGGGCGACATCGGCCCGCACAGCGATGTCTATTCGCTGGGGGCGACGTTGTATGAGCTGCTGACGGGCCGGCCCCCGTTTCGGGCCGAAACGGCGGCGCTGACGCTTCAGCAAGTGATCCACAATGACCCGCCGTCGCCGCGACTGGTGAGCCCGGGCGTGCCGCGCGACCTCGAGACGATCTGTCTGAAGTGCTTGAGCAAGGAGACCGGCCGCCGCTATGCAACAGCGGCGGCATTGGCCGAAGATTTGGAAGCGTTCCTGGAGGGCCGTTCGATCAAGGCCCGCCCGGTGGGGAGCGCCGAGCGCGCTTGGCGTTGGTGCCGCCGCAAGCCGGCGGCGGCATCAGCGATCGCCTTGGGAGCTGTGTTGACCATTGCCGTCGCGTGGTTTGGCTTGCGCCTGCAAGAGGCCCGTTCGGAGACGCAAGCCAAGGACCAGATCGCGATTGCCGAGAAGCGACTGCGTCTTCTGAATGAAGTGCGCGAGTGGCGCGTGGCCGGCAGCCCCGGCTGGACATGGCGTACGCTGGCGAACTTGCGCGAGGTGCTGGCCTTGGGGGGCGGCGACGACCTGGAGTTATCGGACCTGCGAAGCGAAGTGGCCGCCTGCCTGGGGACCTTTGACTTGCGGGAGCATAGCGTTCATTGCCAAGACGAGAGTGCCTACTGCGTGGCGTTCGCGCCAGACAGTCGTCACTTGGCAGTTGGGCAATGGCGAACCGAGGGTCTGAACCCAGCGAACGTTTGGCTTGTGGATGTGACGACGGGTTCCTCTCGCAATTTGCGCTTTGCGCCGGGAGCGGAATGGTACGAGCGAACCGATCGTCCGGACGGGGCGAGGGTTTTGGCGTTCGACGGCCATCGGCTGTATGTCGGCACCCGAAGCGGCTGGGTGCATTGTTGGGACACCGCCAACGATGCCCCGGCGCCCGCGATGTCCTGGTGGGCGCATACTGAAGAGATCTACGCCTTGCTTCCCTTGGAAGACGGGCATGCGCTTATCACCGACTCCAAGGACTGCAAGATTAAGCGGTGGCAGATTGCTGGCGAAGGCAAAATCGGCGCCACGTTGCAAGCCCAGTGGCCCAAGCCCGCAAACCCCAACGATGGCGAAGACCACGGGCTGACCCTATCGCGCGACGGCAAGGAACTGCTCGTGTCGGCCACGCCGGTGTCGTGGCTCGACGCGCGGACTTTGCGACCGCTGCGGGAAGGACCCAAGGGTGTTGCCTTCAACCACCCTGTGTCTAGCGCCGACGGCAGCTTTGTGTGGGGATTCTCCAACACCGACGACATCGCTTCGTTTGACAGCCAAACGGGGGTTCGAAGAGATATCCTTGTGCCAAGCCACCTCCGACAAGGTGACCGCGGCGACTTTGTGCGCTCCAGCCCCGATGGCTCGGTGTTGGTGACCCGGGGCAACGACCGCGAACTCAAGTTCTGGGACGCTGCCAACGGTCAGCGGTTGGGCGTCGTAACCATAGATAGCGGGCAAGTGTATCCCGCCCTTAGCCCTGACGGCCGTCTCCTGGCCGTTACCTTGGAGCGCGGCGTCAAGGTCTTCGAGTTGCGCAGTCTGGACGAATCCCATGTGTCATACTCGATCGCCCATCAGTCTCGACCGATCCTCGCGATGAGCATCTCGCCGGAACGACCGACGATCGTGTGCGTCGCGCCCACGGAATCGGAGCCGCCAGGCTGGCTGCGTTCCGCGGCGGTTTCCGTGTGGAACGCGGGAGATGGAGCTCATCAACACCGATGGCCGTGTGAGATCGGTCGAGACGCCAGTCTGGCGTTTCACCCCCGAGGGTCCACGGCAGTCATCGCGAGCAGCTTGCCAGATGCGGTTGCCGGCGTCGGTTTCCCGAAGTATCGGCTGGATCTATCGCCTCCCGCATTTCGCCAGGAAGGTGGATTCCAAAACGCCCACGCGCTGAAATTCGCGCCCGACGGCCAGCTCTTGTGGCACCTTGACTGTTACTGCCCCAACCATGTGGTAGTAAACCACACATGGCCGCAGTTCGCGGAGATGTTCTCCTTCGACAACCGTCAGGCCGAGGAGCGCTTTGGCACGCAAGCTTTGCTTTGCTTGGACGTCGGCAAGCGGTTTGCCGTCGCGGGAGCCAACAGCCACCATCTCCTGCTCTTCTCACTGGAAACGAATGACCCAGCGCCGAGGTGGAAATCGTTGACGACAAAAGTGTTGAGTGTTGCCCTGGCGCCCGACGAATCGTGGCTTGCCGCCGGGCTGGCCGATGGCCGAATCGAGGTGCTGTCGCTGCCGAATCTGGACTCGCTGGCGACCGTTTATGCCCACGATCACACGGTGCAATCCCTTGTTTTTGCCCCCGACGGAATACTTGTCAGTGGTTCGGAGGACCGCACGATCCGCCTCTGGCAACGGTCAGGCCGTGGACTTCAGCCCTTGTTGGTGCTGCGACATCCCTCCCCGGTCAGGACGGTCTGCTTGGGTCCTTCGGGCACTCACTTAGCCGTTCTAGGGAAGGACGACCGTGGGGTCCGCGTGTGGCGCCTGGCTGACCTGACAAGGGCGCTTGGGGACATGGGAATCGCCTGGTGAGAGGGCGAGAGGCGCGCGAACTTCCGGCACAGGCGAAAACTCACAGCGACACCGATGACCAACACGCACCGCGCACCGTTGGATTCCACCATCGGCGATCCGGTTTTGGCTGAGCTGGTGAATGGCGTCACCGAAAGGCTGCTAGCAGGCGAGGACGTGGACGTGGCGCGGCTCGCCGCCGCGCCGGAACATGCGGCGCGCATCCGATCGCTGCTGCCCGCCCTGCAGGCGTTGGCCGAGCTCTCCGCCGCGCGGTCGCCCCACGCGTCGAGCGACACCGATACGCCGCCGCCGGGCGATGTCGCATCGGACTGCACGCCGAGCGCACTGGGTGCTTCGCCAGGCGATGATCATTGCGCCCGCCAGTTGCAGGGCTTTCTGGATGCGCCACAGCAAGCCGATGAGATCGGCCGGCTGGCTGACTACCGCGTGTTATCCGTGCTGGGCGCGGGTGGAGCGGGCATCGTGCTGCGGGCCGAGGACGAAGCGCTGCGGCGTGCGCTGGAAAGCCTGCAAGGCCTGTTCAGCGACGATTCCGACCAGGCGCAGCCATGAGCGAGACGACCAAATCCTTCGCGGACGAGACCGGCACTGACCGCTCCTTCGACGAGCTGGTCGAGACTCGCGGAGAAACTATGAGGGTTGGGTCGAGAGAAGAAAAAAAGTTCGGCACACTCGTTGGGAATAGTCGAATGTTTTTCATTCACCAACGAGGGCCGAACAATGTCCAAGGTTATCATGGTCGGGTGTGATTTGCACGAT
>JBGQHD010000177.1:0-8101 GCA_041497795.1 Planctomycetia bacterium | reverse complement strand
GGCGCAAACCGCCGACGACTACGCCAAAACCAGCCGCCTCTCGATCAAGTCCGGCGACCAGTTGACGGTCAAGGTCCGCTCCTCCGCCTTCCTCGAGGAAAAGCCCAAGCTGGCCGACGACCGCCCGAAGACTGAAATCCGCCACATCCCGCTCGATGCAAAGCCCTACTGGCACGTCGAGCGAGCCAGGATCGGCGACAGCCGCAAGGTGCCCGTCGAGCTGATTGTGAACGGCCAGTCGGTCGAGACGAAAGAAATCGACGCCGACGGCAAGGTGCAGGACCTGACCTTCGACTACACGCCCAAGCACTCGAGCTGGGTCGCCCTGCGGATCTTCCCCTCCTGCCACACGAACCCAGTCTTCGTCGAAGTCGATGGCAAACCAATCCGCGCCAGCAAGCGCAGCGCCGACTGGTGCCTGCGGGCGGTGGACGTGTGCTGGAAGCAGAAGGTCAAGCAAACGAGGGCGTCCGAAAAAGAAGCCGCCGCCGCGGCGTATGACGTGGCGCGGAAGGTGTATCGGAAGATCCTGGATGAGGCGGTGGAGGATTGAGGAACGCCGGACTCTTCATTCCGTAACGCCACCGCGCGGGTCGCGTTGCACGCCAGGGCGAATCCGCGATGATTGACGTTGATGCGGACTCAAGCAACGGATGTCCAAGTCGTGCTACGGCTCGGATGAACCGCAAAGGTTCCGTATTCACAGACAATCGTTCGCTGCTAGCCTTGTCTCAGGCAACCCTCGGAGAAACAATACTGTTGTGCGTTTTAGATGCGTTCGTCCTGGTCTCGACCCCAACCCTCTCCCCAGAGGGGAGAGGGCGTTATGAAACTTTCCCTTGGAACAGCCGCCGATCGCTGCCGGATCGTAGACCCGCGGAGAATGGGAGGACGCAAAGCAGTTACGTGCTCTGCAGTTGCGTCCCCAAGAGTTACGTTCCCTGCGGCGGCCGCGAGCGCGTGACTAACTCGCTCCTTCGCGAGGCAGCGAAGCCGTCGCTCAGTGCGGCCGCCAGGTTGTCCCCCTCCGGCTGGTCGGGCAGGCGAATGGGCAGGCGGACGGTGAAGGTGCTGCCTTTGCCCAGCTCGCTGTCGAGCATGATCTCACCGCCGAGCAGTTTGCAGAGCTCTTTCACAATGGATAGACCCAGGCCGGTGCCGGAGTATTCGCGGGTCATGGCGTCGCCGCCGGCGGTGACGTGGGCGCCTTGGCGGAACTTCTCGAAGATCTTCGTGCGGTCGGCCTCGGCGATACCGACGCCCGTGTCGACGACGATCATGTGCACGTAGCCGGGGCCGGCCGGCTCGGCCCGCACGGTGATGCGGCCGCCGTCGGGAGTGAACTTGATCGCATTGGACAGCAGGTTATTCAGAATCTGCTGCACCTTGCTCTGGTCCTGGTGCAGCTCGGGCAGGCCGGGCCGGACCTCCACTCCCAGGTCGAGGTTCTTTTTCTCCACCAGCGGCCGGGCCATGTCGCACTGACTATGTAAGACGTGGTCGATGCGAAAGTCGCTCAGGCGGACCTCCATCTTGCCCGCCTCGATCTTGGCCAGGTCGAGGATGTCGTTGATCATCTCCAGCAGCATCTTGCCGGAGGTCTGGATGTTTTGCAGGTAGCGGTGGTGCTTCTCGCCGAGGCCGTTCAGCGAGGTCAGCACGTCGGAGAAGCCGATGATGCTGTTGAGCGGCGTGCGCAGCTCGTGGCTGACCGTGGCCAGGAAGTCGCTCTTGAGGCGGTTCATTTCGTAGAGCCGCATGTTGGTCTGGGCCAGCTCATCGACTTTGCTGTCCAGCTCGGCGTTGGCCTGCTTGGCCTCGGCTTGGAGATCGACGAGGTGCCGCACCATTTTGTTGAAGGCGTTGCCCAGGGCCTCGAACTCGTCGCGCGTCTGGATGTCGGCCCGCTGGTCCATCTCGCCGCGGCTGATGGCCTCGCTGACTTCCTGGAGGTGCTTGACCGGCTTGGCGATCACGTAGCGGATGATGAACCAGGAGGCCACGACCAGCAAAAACGCCGTGGCGATGGCCGTCGTCCAGAGGATGGCCAGGTTCCAGCGCAGATCGGCCTTCAGCGGCGCATCGGAGATGCTGACCTTGAGCACGTAAGCCAGGTCGCCGGTGACCCCCATGGGCTCCACCCCCCCTTGTTGCGGGTCATGGCAGAGCATGCAGCTTCGCTTCAGCCGCACGGCCTGGTAGTAGTGATACTGGCCCCGCTGGGGGAGCTGCCGCTCGACCGATTCCACCTGATCCTCGGCGATGCCCGGGTTGGGGGCGACGAACCGCGCCAGCACCTGGGCATCGAAGTCGTCCAGCGGCGGCCCTCCGTGCTGCTCCTTGGCGCCGCCGGGGTGCACCAGCGTGCCGTCGGGCAGCAGTTTACTGCCGTCGGGCAGGATTCGGTCGCGGTTGGGCCAGAGCTTCTCGTAGGTGTAATCCTCGCTGCGGATGTCCTTGGCCAGGCGGTCGGCCATGATGCGAAAGCTAGGGTCCTTGCTCTGGGCCTTGATGTGCTCGAGCAAGAACGTGAGATTGGCGTTGGGCCGTGCCCGCTGCCCGCTCTGCTTGTAGACCAGTTTCTCGGTCTGCCAGCCGTAGAACCAGAAGCTCCCGCCGATGAGCAACAGCGTCCAACCGCCGAAGAACAGCAGGCATTTCCACTCCAGGTGCGTTTCGCCCAACACGCGCTTGACCGAACGATACGACATCGGAGGTGCGGCCTGGATGGACGGAGAGCAGCCCAGGGGCCGGCGCACTGCCTGCCTCCGGCGCGTTGCCTGCCCGCTGGCGCGCCGGCGATGAATGCTGCCGGCGGGGGCTGTATTCTAGCGCCGCCGCGGCGGGAACGCCAAGGTCAAACTCACCGTGCGTCACGCTCGCCGCGTCAGGCCGTCAGGTCGCGCTTCGACAGAAACTGGCACCAGAGAAAGATGAGCAGCGGCGCCACGGCCCAACCCATCAGCTTGGTGAAGTTGCGGGCCAGGTCCAGCCAAAACTCAAGGGGGAACGACGGATTCAGGTCGTCGAATTTCGAGCGAACGGGTGCGATCACCATCAGCACCGAGAAGAACGCCCACAGCATCACCAAGATCAACGCCGCGAACCGCATCGTCCCCCCGGCGTCCTTGCGGCCGATCAGCACGCCGACGCCCGCCACGGCGATCAGCACGCCGGTCAGCGCGATGCCGACGAACACCACGTGAAACCAGAGCGTCGCCTCCTGCAACTTGTTCTGGCGGACGGCGTCCAGGAACATCCAAGCGACGCAGGCGCCCCACCAGAGCATCAGCAGCCCGTAGCACAGCCCCGTGGCGCCTACCAGGCTCCGTAGCGCGATCCGCAGGCCGGGGCCCCAGCCCGAGGGAGCCTGCTGCGCCTCGGGCATTACAAAGCCCCCGGCCAGCGCCTTGTGCGCGGGCGGCGGGGCCGACGACTTGGAGACCTCCGCGCGGTGTACCGGCGCCTTACGCTCCGGCGCGCGATCGACGGGGCGCGCCAGTTCGGTCTCGAGCAAGTTCCCCAGCACGCTCGGGGCGCTCGCGCCGGGGATGGCCAGCGGCCGACCACAGCGGCAACGCACCGAGCGGCCCGCCAGGTCGTCCCGCAGGCTGAAGCTCTGTCCGCAGCCCGGACATGTCACCGTGATCGGCATGGAGATTCGCGCGCACAAGGTCTTTGGCCGTCGCGTCGCCGGGTTGGCGCGGCGAAGCGGCCACTCCTTGGAATGTCGTCCCCGCCTAGGTGTACGTCAAGAGAGGAACGCGAACACACTCGTTCCGTGAGGGGGTGCCTGTGGCTGTAAGCCGCAGCCGTCACCTTCGCGGATGCACGCAGCCCAATGCCACTCGCCCGGCGCGAAGCGAGTGCTCTTGGCAAGAACGGATCACGATCAGCCCCGACGTGCTGGTCGGCAAGCCGATCATCAAGGGCACGCGCATCCAAAACCCTGGCGCCGGAGTGAGCGGCGTGAACGATCGGGGGTGCACGCCCAGAACATGAATGCGGCTTGCTCGATGGTGAGACGATTCCGCGCATCGGGTTTGCGCAGCACATCGCGTCTCGGTTACAATTTGGGCAAAGGTCGGTACACGCTATGTCCCGTGATCCGGCGGCCTCGGGCGCGGTCGTGGCGGCGACGGTCGGCCGGTTCGGCAGGCTCGATCTGCTCGTCAACAATGCCGGTGCGACGACCCGCGGCGACTTTCTCACCCTGGCCGAGGGGCGATCCCGCGGCCCGAGAGGTGCATGATGACACAGTCTTCCCAGTTTAGCCGCAGTCTGTCCGAGATCGTCCTCGTCGTCAACGACGTGCTCAAGTCCGCGCGATTTTATCGCGAGGTTGTCGGTCTGGCGCCGGCAACGGAAGCCAACCAGGACTGGGCCTGGTTCTGGGCCGGCCCGCCCAGCGGCAAGCAGCGCATCGCCCTGCACCAGGGCACGCTGCTTTTTGAAGAGCATTCGCCCTTGCCGCCGGGCCAACGCTGGGGCAAGGTGCATTATGCGTTCGAGGTGCCCCGCGCGGACTTGGAGGCCGCCGCCGCTCAGGTCCGCGCCGCCGGCGTGGAGGTCTATGGCCCCACTCGCTTCGAATGGATGCGGGCGCTGTCGTACTATTTCTATGACCCCGACGGCAACCTGCTGGAGTGGTGGTCGCCCGATCCGGAGTGCACACCATCATGAGCAGCTTTCCTCATAGGTGTTCTGCGTGACTGCTCGTCGCCTGCACGAATCGTTCGCCGCAGCTACCTTGCACCCGGAACTGCGGGGGTTCTGCGAGCCGGCGCGGTGCGCCGTGCTCCCCTCGAAGCGGCGACGTGGCACGCTCAGAACGGAAGACTGGGAACGGCTCGGAGGGTGGCACGCCCCTGAGCACGGATGCGAAGGGCGTGGTTGCACCTCAGTTCCGCGCCCGTCAGATCCATGTTCTGGGCGTGCCACCCGTGCCACCCGTCCCGCGGGTCGCAACCCAAGGCCGTAGGCCGTAGTGCAGCAGAGCAAGCGGCAGTTGGCGCGGTTGGCCAAAGGACATGAGATCCTGGAAGCCCAGGGGAGGGCCGTGGGCATGGCCACGGCCTGCGTGTTGTGGTGCATCTGGGCGATCCGCGGGACTACTCCTGCGGCGCGGCGTATCGCAAAGCGATGGGTTTGAACCTCAAGGAGCGCAGCAGTGGCCAGTGGACGCGTATCATAGCCCCCCCGCGACACTCAGCAGCGTGTGATCTGGTACACCCGTTAAGCGGGGGGTCGAGCGCCCCATGTTTGGGGGTCGGGAGGCTCCGGCTGCGCGAGGGGCAAGACATTTTGCTGGCACAGGGGTTTAAGGTACTGCCGGTGTATCTCCAGGTCGCGGGGTAGACTCCGATGAAGCGTCTCTTACGCAGCTTTACTCTTCTCGGCTTGCTGGTGGGCTGGGCGGCCTCTCTGCCCGACCTTCACGCCCAATTTCCCCCCAAGAAGGGGGCTAAGGCAAAGTTTCGGCGGCCAGAGCCGGCAGAGAAGGAGCCGGCTGCAAAGTCTGCCGAGAAGAGCGCCGAGAAGCTGCCGGCTGCTGAGACGGCCGCCGTCGAGAAGAGCGCCACGCCGGACCAGATCGCTTTCTTCGAAAAGAGCATTCGCCCGGTGCTGGTCAAGGAGTGCTACGAGTGCCATGCCTCGACCGCCAAGGAGATCAAGGCCGGGCTGACGCTCGACACCCGCGACGGGCTGCGCACCGGCGGCGATACCGGCCCGGCCATCGTACCCGGCAGCCCGGGGAAGAGCCTGCTGATCAAGGCGCTCAGGCACGTCGATCCCGAACGTGGGATGCCCCCGAAGAAGAAGCTGCCCGCCGAGGTAATCGCCGACTTCGAGCGCTGGATTTCGATCGGCGCCCCCGACCCGCGCGACGGCGTGGTCAAGGGAACTGCGAAGGTCACGAAGTATGAGATCGACGTCGAGAAGGGCCGCCAGTTCTGGTCGTTCCAGCCGCCCAAGAAGACGACGCCCCCCGCAGTGAAGGACGCCGCTTGGCCG
Organism: Planctomycetia bacterium; assembly: GCA_041497795.1. GTDB lineage: Bacteria > Planctomycetota > Planctomycetia > Pirellulales > S012-138 > JBGQHD01. Next base: position 2,086 of record JBGQHD010000177.1, on the reverse strand, counting down.
AAGAGCGACATCGATCGTTATCTGCTCGCCGCCCTGGAGGCCAAGGGGCTGCGGCCGGTTGCCGATGCCGACCCGCGGACGCTGGTCCGTCGGGTGTACTTCGATCTGATCGGGCTGCCGCCGACGCCGGAGCAAGTCGAGAGCTTCGTGTCTCAATTCACAAGCCAACCGCAGGCGACCCTGGCAGCCACGGTGGATACGCTGCTGGCTTCGCCGCAGTTTGGCGAGCGCTGGAGCCGGCACTGGTTCGACGTGGCCCGCTACGCCGAGTCGAGCGGCCGGGCGGCGAACTTCGCCTATCCGCACGCCTGGCGGTATCGCGACTACGTCATCGCGGCCTTCAACGCCGACAAGCCTTACGACCAGTTCATCCGCGAGCAGCTTGCCGGCGACCTGCTTTCGGCCAAGGACGACGTGCAGAAGGCCGAGTTCCTGGTGGCCACCGGCTTTCTGGCAATCGGGCCCAAGTCGCACGATGAGCGGAACCCGCGGCAGTTCCAGATGGACGTGGCCGACGAGCAGATCGACGCCACATTCCAGGCCTTCCAGGGGCTGACCGTCGCCTGTGCCCGCTGCCACGACCACAAGTTCGATCCGATCCCGCAGAAGGACTATTACGCCCTGTCCGGCATCTTCCGCAGCACCGAGACCTGCTACGGCACGATCCGCATCATCCAGAGCAATCACCCCAGCCCACTGGTCAGCCTGCCGAAAGAGGCCAACGTCACGATGCCGCTGGAGCCGCTCTCGTCGGACCGCCGGGCGGGCATCGAGAAGCAAATCCAGGACCTCCGCGACCAAAGCTCGAAGCTGACCGGGCAGGACGCCTTCATCCGGCGGATCTTCCTCCAGGCGCGGAGCGCGACATTGCGGAGCCAGCTCGACCTGTACGAGGCGGACGGCACCCCCAAGCCGCTGGCGATGGGCGTGCGCGAGCGCCGCTCTGCCTCAGACAGCGCGCTGTACGTGCGCGGTGAACTCAGCCAGCCAGGCGAGACCGTCCGCCGCGGCTTCCCGCAGGTGCTGACGACCAATCAACCGTACATCGGCCGCGGCAGCGGACGGCGTGAACTGGCCGACTGGATCGCCTCGAAAGACAATCCGCTGACCGCCCGCGTGATGGCCAACCGCGTCTGGCTGCACCTCATCGGCCGCGGCCTGGTGCCGACGCCGGACAACTTCGGCGCGTCGGGCCTGCCGCCTAGCCACCCGGCACTGCTCGATCATCTGGCCTTGTCGCTCGTGGACAACGGCTGGTCGGTGAAGAAGCTCATCCGCACCGTCGTGCTCAGCCGGGCATATCAGCTTTCGTCGCAGATGGATGAGAAGGCCTTCGAGACCGATCCGGACAACGTGCTCGTCTGGCGGATGCCTAAGCGGCGGCTGGAGGCCGAGTCGCTCCGCGACACGATGCTGGCCCTCTCCGGCCAGCTCGAGCTCTCGCCGCCCAAGGGCAGCTCCGTGGCGCGCGGCGGCGAAGGGAACGCCAGCTTCCGCTTCCGCGGCGGGCCGGGCGGGGACAGCGCCGCGACCGACACGCACCGCACCGTTTATCTGTCGATCGTCCGTGACGGAATGCCCGAATCGCTGACGCTGTTCGACTTCCCGGACCCCAGCCTGATCATCGGCGAGCGGGCCACGACGACGGTGCCGGCCCAATCGCTGTACCTGATGAACAACCCGTTCGTCATCCGCCAGGCGGACGCCTTGGCCGGCAAGTTGCTGGCCGGTGGCGACGACGATGCGGCACGAATCTCGCGCGTCTATCAGCTTTGCTATTCGCGCGGTCCATCGGAAAAGGAAGTGAAGAGCGCCCAGCAGTTCATCGCCGACTATGGCCGTCGCCAATCGCGCCGCGCAACGTGGGGTGCACTGTGCCAGGCGATGTTCGCCAGCGCCGAGTTTGCACACCGCTAGGCTTCAGGATGGCACCGGTTGAAATTGACCACAGAGACACAGAGGCACAGAGAGACGATTCCGCATCGCATGGTGAGGTCGGACCGGCAGGTGCGGCGCCAACAAACCTCCAAAGACACAATTGGCCTATTGCTTCTATTCTGAATTCCTCTTCTCTGCGCCTCTGTGT
>JBGQHD010000176.1:0-8127 GCA_041497795.1 Planctomycetia bacterium | reverse complement strand
CGCCGCCGCCGGCCAGGCTGACCAGCCGGCTGGCCCAACATTTCCTCCCGCGACACTCCCCGTAACCTCGGAGACCTATTCCTCACCCAGCGCCACCAAATTCGGCCGCCCCGCGCCGCCATTTTCAACCGCCGTCAACAGCGATTCTTCCGCCGCAGCACTAGGAGCGACTTCGGCCTCTGACAGCCCTCCTGGCTGGAACGTCAAGCCCCCCGATTCGAGCGGAGGCGTTTGCAGCCGAGACGTTCCGTCCGCCATCGGGGATGGCTGCCTCCACAACGCCTTTGTCCAGATGAGCGCAGCCAAGCTGATGAGCACCAGCCCGATCACTCCGGAGAAGACGGCGATTCTCGCCCGAGAAGACTCCGACGCGGGGGCGACGGCTGAACGGGGCAGGGGCGGGGATCCGTCATTCGGAGTCGGCTCCGCTGGCAGTGCGCTTGCGTCGCCCCCCTGCGCCGGGCTAGGTTGCTCAAACCGCATCCCGCACTCGCAGGTGATCGGCCTGCCCGCTGCGCTTTCTTTCGCCCGGAATCGCCGGCCACATTGCGGGCACCGAATGACTAAGGCCATGCGCGCCTCCGAACGAACCGCTGAGCGGCCCGATTCTGCTGGGCAGGTGTGTTACCGGCAGGACGAGGTCAGCCATTCTAACCGATCGCCGCGCGCCTGGCAGTGCACGTACGCCGACATGATCGGAACGTTTGCGTGCCCTGCGGCGTCACGAACGTCAGCAACCTCCCAGCTGACGGGTCATGGCTTGGCTGAGGAGCCCGTGCGCTCGTGGCGCGATCGTCAGCAGCTCCAGCGCTCGCGCCGGGCACCTTGCAGGCATCCGCGATGGGCCTTCAGGAGTTTGGCCGGCCACGATCTTTTTCTCCGCCAAGACTTGCTGATGGGCGTCGTTATTCCCTCAAGATCCACGGGCGGGACAGCACCCGATGTTTCGACGGTGTCGCTCATCTCCGTCCCTCGCGGAGAAGTGGCTGTCCGAGCGATCAGCATAGCATCGTCCTGCCGGGTTGGCGATCTAGCGTCTGCCGCCCTAGTAAAAGCAAGTCTCCGGTCCCAGGGCCGTGCAAAGGGGCTGGACGTGTCGGCCGGCAAAAATGGTATCCTGCAAGGCCGGGATTCGGTCAAAGCACGGAGGGCCCGAGCCACATGACGACCAAAGACTCTCTGCCGCCGTATTCCACCGTCAACATTAAGCTGGCCGAGATCGTGGCCCAGGCCAGCACGCCGCCGTCATGGTACGAATCGTGGCGAAGCCTGGGGCCAGAGGCCACCGACGAGGACCGGCTGGCCGTCTATCAGGCGATCCGCGACGCTGGCTCGCTGCCGTGCGAGGCAGGCTTCTACCTGGTTGCCTGGCAGATCGACATGCTGACGAGTGAGGCGGCGGAAGAGGAGCTGCGGGAATTGGACGAGGAGCTCGAGGCCATCCGGAGGGCGCACGGGTTGGACGAACTCGATAGGTGGCCGGAGGGGCAAGAGCCTGACGACTACCGGGAAATCGAGCGCCAATACATGGCCGCCTATGACGATCTGTTCGTGCGGAAGCTGAAACAGCACGGCGAGCACGAGATGACCCGGTTGTTTCGCACCAATCGGGTCGAGTTCGACCGGCTGCACGAGGAGGGGCGCAAGCTCTTCCACGGATCGGCCGACACGGCCAATGACGAACTGCCGGACTGGCTGAACGTTCTGCTCGATCTCGTGGCCGAGTGCCTCGAGTTCCAGAGTCCGGCCGGCCCGCTGGGGGTCCGGTGGGGCCAGGACCAGGATGCCTGGGAGGTGACAATCTATCCCACGCCAGTTGAGTTGGTCGGCGGAGCCTCGGACGGCGAGCTAGTCTGGCATTCGTCGTTCCCTCCAAGGGCCAAGGTGGTGCGGCTGCTGGAGGCGGCGCGGCGGACGGCCGGTCGCGGTGGGCGGCCGGGGCGATTGCCGATGCCGGTCGCGGCGTTTCTGGCCGGTGCGGCCCTGATTTCGGTGGACGTTCTCGTTTGCGTGCGCATCTGCTTTTTGGGCGTGTGCGCGACCTGCTGCCAATTGCAGGGGAGGGACGAATGGACTTGCGGTCGGGTAACGATCGACACGACGAAGCCCAGTTGAAGGCGGGCTCGCGCTCGGCGGGGTCATGCGCTGAAGCTTCTGACCCCGGACGGCAGCGGCAGCGGACGGCCGTCCGTCAATTGGTGCGGTCGGCCAAGACGCTCGTGTAGGAGCGAATCCAGCGGAATGCCGAGCGCCTCGAAGATCGCGGCATGCAGATCCTGCGGTCCGCAAGGCTTGTCGTGCGGAAAGGCGCCGTGGCGATCCGAGCTACCGTAGACTTGCCCTCCTCGGACGCCGCCGCCGGCCAGCATGACCGAGAAGGCGTGCGGGTAGTGGGGGGCACCAGCGCAGCTACCTCCCGGGCATCGTCGTAGAAAGCACCGCCACGCATGACACGAACTTGGCCTTCAGCGGCCTTAGAAGACTTCTTGCGCTGCCTGGAGAACGCCTTCTGGAAGTTGGGCGGCGTGCCCAAGACGCTGGTCATCGACAACCTGCGGGCGGCAGTGAAGCATCCCGACTGGTTCGATCCGATCTGGTCCCCAAGCTGCAGGCCTTTGTCACAATTTTTTCCGCCCTTGGGTGAGCGACTGCGGAGGCGGTGAACAACGGCTGGTCGGTGATTGATAACGGACGCCGTGGAGACGACGATGAAGCCGCGGCCAGTTGCGGCCAGCGCCGATATCGAGGTGAACGATGAAAAGAACGATCAACGTCAACCGTGTGCTGCTGTTCTTAGGTTGTTGTTGGATGGCCCCAGGGCTCGCGCACGGCCTTGGCGCGCCACACGCTGCGGAGCCGGCGGCGACTGAGAGCGTTTCGCGCGTCGCGATCGGTCCGGAGGCCAAACTCGTCGAGCCGTTCGGCATCGATTTCGACAAGGCGGGCAACGCTTACGTTGTTGAGCTTTCTGGAGGGCGGCTGTTGAAGGTCGATCGCAAGGGGCACGTCAGCACGATCGCCGGCGCGCTGAGGCAGAAAGGAGATGAGGGCGACGGTGGCCCGGCCGAAAAGGCCCGCTTCAACGGCCCCCACAACCTGGCCGTGGCCCCGTCGGGCGACATCTACGTGGCCGACACGTGGAACCGCAAGGTCCGCAAGATTGACAGCAAAACGGGGACGATTTCCACCATCGCGGGCACCGGGCAAAGGGGCTACTCGGGTGACGGCGGGCCGGCGGCGAAGGCGACCTTTGGCGACATCTATTGTGTCAGCCTCGATCCGACGGGGGAGCGGCTCTACTTGGCCGATCTCGACAACCGCCGCGTCCGCGTGGTCGATCTGGCCAGCGGCGTCGTCAGCTTGGTCGCCGGGAATGGCGACAAGGGGGTCCCGAGGGACGGGGCCGATGCCAGAACCGCTCCACTCGTCGATCCGCGGGCTGTGGCGGTGGACGCCAAGGACAACGTCTACATTGTGGAGCGTGGCGGTCATGCGCTGCGAGTGGTCGATTCGGCTGGCAAGATCCGGACCGTGGTGGGCGCAAGTGGCAAGGCCGGCGCCACCGGCGATGGAGGCGACGCCCGATCGGCGACCCTCAACGGCCCCAAGCACCTCTGTGTGGACCGTGAGGGCAACGTCATCATCGCCGACGCGGAGAACAACCTGATCCGCAAGTACCTGCCCTCGACAGGCAAGATCATCCGGCTGGCCGGCACGGGGAAGCGTGGGGCCGCCGGCATCGGTGGACCGCCCGAGCGGGCCGAGCTGGCCCGTCCGCACGGCGTCACGGTCCATCCCGACGGGACGCTCTACATGGTGGACAGCTACAACGACCGCGTGGTGCGGATCGAGAAGTAGCTCGCTGGCGCATTGATCGCCGTCGTCGAAACGTCTCGCTGCCCCCCGCAGGTCAGTCTGGCGGCATCACTTCCTGGTTCCGTGCCGATGCTATCCAGCGGCTGGGCACTGCGGGGCCAACCGCAACCCACCCGCATCGGCACCAGCGCCAGGGCGGGCCATCACCGACGAGGCGGCGCCAACACCAGGCTTGGCAGCACCTCGGTGTGTCGATCTGCGGCGCCTGGGAGGCCCCCCGACCACGACTCGGCCGCCGCCCCTGGCCGACCCAAGGCGTGCATGAAGGCGACGTGAAGAATCTGCGTCGCGGCAGTTAAGCGTTCAGGGAACAGGCCTCAGGATGCCTCCCGGACAAAAAGGGGCGCCCCCAGAGTCGTCCTGGCCGCGCGGACGCGTCCTGATAGCCTGGAGAGCCGCAGGAGGGTCGTTTCGGCCCAAGATCCCGAGCCGAGGCGGCCGAATCGGCGAGTGATCGCCGCCCGGATCGGCTCATCGCGGCCGTCCCGGCTGTCTGGAGCGGGTCATCAAACGACGGCGACGGCGAAAGGCACGGTCAGGGAAATAGAGTCGAAGCAGTTAGCTCGACCACGCCCTCTTCTTTCCTTTCTTCTGCGCCTCCTCGCCTTCTTGCCCTTTCCCGGCTGCTTCTCCCGCTAGCGTTTCTCGAAATATGGCGGCGTCGAGTTGTAATGCAGCAGGTTGTAAGGTGGGAGGCAATCCTTGGGGGCGTCGCCTGTCACCAATTCCCAGGCGATGCCGTACATCCAGGGGTAGTCGTCGAGGCGAATCTCGCGGCCGACGTAATCCATCTTGTTTCCCCACGCCCGGCCGACGCCGACGACGTCGAATCTTGTGATCGTCTTTTTCTTGCGATCGTAGTGGACCTTACCCAGCAGGCGCACTTCACTCCCCCGGCTGTTGGGCTCGCGACGCAGTTTCTCGTCTAGCTCTTTACCTAGGTCTGCGTGGCCGTCCAGCCGCAGGACGATCGTGTTGCCGTCCATCGATTGCACGCTGAGTGTCATCGTTGATTTGCGCAGCGGCACCGAGTTGACGCTCCCCTCCATGTAGTCGATGCCGAGGGTGCAATAGAACCGTTTCTGAATCGCATGCGCAACCTCGCGCTTGTCTCTAGGCGCCCCGTCCGCGGGGATCAGCGATTTCCATTCCGCCTCGATCAGCCACAGGAGATCGCTTTGCGTCTCGGCCGCCCAGCGGTCAGGGTTTTCCTTGTAGTAGAACTCGCGCGACCGCACGACGTGCTTCTGGTCGTCCAGCTTCAGGTAAGTGCAGTAGCCGCGGACGATCAAGCCGCTGGTCGGCGGCTGCGGCACAGGGCGTTGCGGCGGCTTTGCCTTGGCGGGATCCTCCAGCAGCGGCTGTCGTTGCTCTTTCGGCAGGCGCGCGTACTCCGCCAGCACAGGGCCCAGGTCGCGCGACCGCAGTTTCAGGCCCTCTTTGCCGAGCATCGTTCCGCCGGCTGTGGCGACGACGAGGTGATTGCCACCGGCGTGGACCTTGTTGCAGAATTCCACCTCCTGCGAGTTCCCGCGGAAATAGGCGTCCAGCGCCAGCGGGATGAAGTGCTTCGCGACGTACTCTGGCTCCACCTGGCTCCCGGTGAACCACCGGGCTCGATTCGAGGTGCAGGCCCCTCACGTCCGCGACAGCGGGCTGCCGTCCGCTGCGGTGAAGATCACCAGCGGCTTGTCTTCGGCGACGGCCCTCTGCCGTGCCTCCGTGACGTTGGTGAGCCACGGGATGTCGCGCCACGGACTCTCGCCCTTTTGCGGCTTTACGGCGGCAAGCAGCCGGTCGAAATCGTTGTCGGCGATCTCCGGCACGCCATCCGCAGAGCGCCCGACCGTCGAGCAAAGCCCCAGAATCAATAGGCTCGGCAGAAAGCGCTGTCGAATCATCGGGAGCTTCTCCTCAATAGGGTTGTTCAAAGCTCGCGGTACGATTGTCACACGGGCCAGCTTGTGCGGGCGGCCGGTCAAAGCATCGACGGGGTCGGATTGTGCAGGACCGACTCTTCGTCCTCGCCGGTCAGCGGCTGCCCGGAGTATTCCCAGCCAGTATAGCCGGCCAGCGCACTGCCTTGCTCGAACTTGGGCGTCTGGCCCGATCCACTGAGCGTGGCCCACCGCACGTAGGCCAGGAGTTGCTGCTCGGAATCGAAGGTGGCGACGAGTCGCCGGGTGACGTCTTGCTTGCTGCCGTAGAGGTAATGCACGAGAGTTCCTCGAAATCAAGTGCCATGAGCCGAAGAACTTGGAGGGCCACTGGCCCTCAGCGCCTGGCCTCGAGCACCATGTTGGTTGGCGTTTGGGCTGCGCGGCGGATGCGGGTGAATCCCCCCTCATCAATGACCTTCCGCAGCCGCGCCTCGCCGGCCTGAGCACCGAGGGCCAGGCCGACTTCCTGTGCCCGCGAGGCGGGCGTACAGACCATCGTGGAGAAGCTATAGTAGGCGCGGCCGAGGGGATTCAAGTTCTCTTCCAGGCGGTCACCCGCGAGCGGTTCAACGATCATCCAGATCCCCTCAGGCTTCAACGCCTCGTGAACCCGACGGGCTGCGCCGACCGGGTCGCCCATGTCGTGCAGACAGTCGAAGAACGTCACCAAGTCGTAGTCCTCCCCGGGAAAGAGCTTGGCTTCCGCCACGTGGAACTCGACATTGGTCAGGCCCTCGGCCTCCACCCGTTCGCGGGCTCGCTCGACTGACCCATCGTGATAGTCGAACCCAAAGAACCGAGACCTGGGAAAGGCCTTGGCCATCAGGTACGTGGTCAAGCCGTGGCCGCAGCCCACGTCGGCCACCGTGGCGCCGCGCTGAAGTTTGGCCTCGACCCCGTCCAAAGCGGGGAGCCACGCATCGACCAACTGCGAGCGATAGACGGGGCCGAAGAATCGCTCGGTGCCACAGAACAGGCATGGACTGTGCTCGTGCCAGCCAACCCCATGTCCCGTCTGAAACGCCTTCGTCACCGTCGGCTCGTCAAGGTACAGCGACCTGACCGAGTAATAGCCGCCGGTCATCAGGCACCCGCTCTCGGGATCGGCAAAGACCGCCGCTTGCTCCGGCGTCATCGAGAACTTCTCCTGGTCCGCATCGTACTCGATATAGCCCGAAGCGGCCTGGGCCGAGAGCCACTCGCGAAGGTACCGTTCATTCGTGCCGGTTCGCTCGGCCAACTCTTGACTCGTGGCCGCCCCCTGCGCCAGCGCCTTGTACAGCCCCAGCTTGTCGCCGATCAGGATCAGCGCACCCACCGCGGCTGCACCGAGATCAGCCAACATCTTGCCAACAAAATGCTCCAGTTTGGCAGACGCCACGCAATCCTCCTGGCGTTGAAGAACGGTGCCAAGCCACAGGTTGAGCAGCGACCGTTCCCTGCGGTTCGCCCTTGCTCCGCACTCCCACCGCAAGAAGAGAACCTGCCGACGGCCGAACACGCAAGTCCAGCGCCGCAACAACAGAACCCGCTGCCGGCCGGTTAGGTGCCTTGCCGGGGGTGCACCGTAGCCTGGGGGTCGTGGCCGCGATCTCAAAAAGGCGCCCGCACCCCCGTCTAATCCCCCGTCCACCACGATCTGGCCGCCCCGGGAGTCTGTTCCGTGGCCGCTTACGACGCAGAGGGTCTCCTCGTCGTCCAAGATGCGCACCAGGCGATGAGTTTCCCGCCCGGCGGGTGGCCCCCGTGGTGGTCGATCACCGCGACGGGCTGAATCCCTTGCCGCGTCACCAAGTGATTGTTCGTCCCCAGGCCGCAATCCACCAGAATGACGGCGGTTGCCCTATCGCACGAGAGATCCTCCACCAACTCAATCGGCGGCGATAACAGCTCGACCAGTTGGCGGTTCTCGGCCCGCGTGATGGCGCCGCCGGCCACGAACTCCACAGGTCTGCCGAGGCACTCTTCGATCAGCACGCAGACGCCCCAGCCGGTGGCGATGGCGTCGGGGTCGGGATTATCGTGCGTCACGACGACGAATCGGACATAGTCCGCGAGCATATCGAGCAGTTTCCCGGACCTGCCGGCGGTTGCCAAATGGTTCCCAGCCATCGATCCGTCTCCTCGGTGGGGGCGGTCAAACGACACTCGCTGTTCAGAAAACGGGCAGCTCATGCTCCGCTACACACGCTGACACGCCGCGGCTATTGCGCCTGGACCTCCAGCCGGAGAGATGCCACAAAGATCGACAAGGTCAAACCCAGCCACAGCCTGGTACGCATCGAATGCCTCTTGGTACAGCCCATGGAGT
>JBGQHD010000175.1:0-8133 GCA_041497795.1 Planctomycetia bacterium | reverse complement strand
GGAGGTTGGGCAGCAGGTTCTTCGCCAGGCTCGGACATGCGGGCATTCTCCGGCCGCGATGCAGCCGAGTCAAACCCGCGTCGAACCTGAACGGAAGACTGACCAGAAGGATTTGAACAGAAGGAAACGAAGGCAACGAAGACAGCGCCGCCGCGCGTGACGCCCCTTTCCTTCGAGAAATGACGAGCCTAAGACGGACGCCAGGTGAATTGCCAGTTATCTGCGCGAGGGCGCTGTCCCGCTTTTTTCCCGCGAATCACGCGAATGTCATTCGTATTCGCGCTCATTCGCGTGATTCGCGGGCCATAGCGCGATTGGTTGCGGCTCACCCGCGCTGGGGTATCCCTGTCAGGAATCGTCGCCGGGTGTGATATCCTTGTGCTCGCACTTGATAGGTTATCCGGTGACGAGCGCGAAGAGATCGTCTCCATGCTGGGCATCACGCTGACCACCTCCCAGGAGCGCGCGCTCCGCCGGCTCGTCGGCATGCTCGACGAGGTCGGCGCCTGTTACCAGTTCACGGGCGGCTTCGCCGGCAACCTGCACGGCTCGACCTGGCCGCTGCACGATCTGGACGTGGACGTGGCGCGGGCCGATCTGCCCCGGCTCGCCGACCTGCTGCGGCCGTATACGATTCGGCCGTTGGGGCCGTATGCGGACGCCGAGTTCGAGCTGCAGTTGCTGAGGGCGGAGGCCGACGGCGTGGCGATCGACGTCAGTCAGGCGGAGGAGGCCTACGCTCGGGTCGGCGGCCGGCGCGTGCCGCTGGGCACGCGACTGGAACTCCGCCAGAGCGTTCCCGTATTGGACTTGCAGGTCTGGGCGCAGCCGTTGGGGGAGTTGATTGCCTACAAGGAGCTGCTCGGCCGGTCGGCCGACGTGGCGGACCTGCGGGCACTCCAGGCCCGAACTGGGACACCCTCGACCGCTTGATCGCGGCTGCCGGTCCCGCGGCGCAGCAGGCACATTGTTCAGCCTGTTGCCGCCTGATACCATCCAATAAGTCCTGAAGTTACGCTGCGTGGCGAGCGACCTGACGCTTACAGCGTTCGAGGTAAGCGGCTATGGCTGTGAAACCAAGAGCGGATTGGGAGATAGCTCAGCAGGGCGCCGTCGTGACGGCGGACCTGGAATTCTTCCCGGACAAACCGCGGTTCCCCAAAGGCCGTCCACAGAGACTACGACAACGCCGCAAGCCGCCGCTGACGATCGGGCAGATCTTGGCCTGGGCTGACGCCCATTTTGAGCGCACGGGAAAGTGGCCCAATCGCGACTCCGGCGAGGTGTTCGAGGCGCCCAACGAAAACTGGAGCAAAATCAACGCCGCGCTGGCCGGCGGGTGGCGAGGCATTCCCACCAATAGCGGCCTCTCGCTGACGCGGTTGCTGGCTGAATTTCGCGGCCTCCGGAACATCAAGAGACTGCCTCACTTCACCATCGATCAAATCCTTCGCTGGGCCGATGCGCATTTTGCACGCACAGGTGTGTGGCCGCAGACAGATTCGGGCGACGTGCTGGGGGCGCCGGGGGAGACGTGGGCCGCCATCGACCATGCCCTGTGGAGGGGCGGACGCGGCTTACCAACAGGTCCTGGCCTGAGCCTGGCGCGTTTGCTGGCGGAACATCGCGAAGTGCGAAACCTCAAACAATTGGCGCGGCTCTCGATCAAGCAAATCCTGAGCTGGGCCGACGCGCATTTTCAGCGGACCGGCGAATGGCCTGGTTGGGATTCCGGCAAGGTCACGGAAACGACGAACGACACCTGGAGCTCGATTGACCGGGCGCTCCAAAGGGGCCTGCGGGGCTTGTCGTCCCAGCGGGGTTCAACGCTGGCGCGTTTGCTGGCGAAGCGTCGCGGGGTGCGGCATCCCGGGGAGCCGCCCCCTTTCACGATCAAGCAGATTCTGGCCTGGGCCGACGCGCACTTCCGGCGCTGCGGCCAGTGGCCTGGGCAACTATCCGGCGTCATCTTCGACGCGCCCTCCGAGACGTGGAAAATGGTTGACCACGCACTTCGGCTGGGAATCCGCGGCTTTCCAGCCAATACCGGCCTTTCGCTGGCGCGCCTGCTGGCCAGGCATCGAGGAGTACGCGTCGCAGGACATCCATTTCCGATCCACGTGACGAAACCATCGGCCCCGCCCGCGGCCAAGACGCTCAAAAAGCCTTCACCACGGTGAGCGTGGTGATGCTCCCCTCCGGCCGGTCGCGGGCGCCGAACTCCCACCAGTAGCGAAGGTTGATGCCGAGCTTGTGCTTCACCGAGAAGTAGTTGATCTCCGGGCCGATGCCGAAGATGTGGTCGCGGACGTTCGTGTAGGTGACGTCGCTCCCGTGGTCGAGCGTGAGCTGCCAGGAGCAGTAGCCGGAGACGCCCACGTCGCAGGCTTTGTCGAAGTTGCGGGCAAACCCCCACTCGAAAGAGAAGTTGTCGCCCGGCGTGATGTCCTTGTCCTCGCGGCGGCAGGAAATCTCGTACCGCGAGAGGTACGAGATCGACCACTCCCGCTCTTCGTCGAAGTAGTACGTGCCCGCCGCGCCGACGTAGTGCGTCCAGTGCTTCTTGCCGGGCAAGGCCGGGTGCGTGTCGTCGCGGGCGGCCGTGGGGGCGAAGAAGCCGTAGACGTAGCCGAAATCGAAGCTCGGCTCGTGCCACTCGATCACGAACGGCTCGACGTTCATGTCGGCGATCCGCACGTCGCTGTCGTGCACGCCGAAGTTCTCGATATCGGCGTCGATGTAGACGACGGGGATTACGAAGTTCCAAGAAAAGTCGGCGCCGAGAATCTTGTACTCGGTGGTCTGCAGGAAGCGGTGCACGTTGGCGTAAGCGGTCAACCGCAGGTCGATGGGGTCGCCGTTGCCATCGACCGCCTGCTCGCCGTCAGGACCGATCGAGCGGTCGGCCCTCCACAGCCGGTTGTACATCAGCCAGTAATAGCCCGGCGGCGGCACCGTGCCGGCCTTGAGGCCGGAGGTGCCGTTGGGGTAGGGCGCCGTTTCCTGGGCGCCGGCCGGCACGCAGAACGCGAATGTCACGATGCAGGCCGCGATCAGCAGTAGACGAACGTCGAACGTCCAACGTCCAACGTCCAACGTCCAACCGTTCGATACTGGATGTTGGACGTTGGATGCGTGATGTTCGATTACGCTCATGGCACGTGACGAAGGGATGACCGGGCGACCAGGCGACCAGGCGACAACGTAACTGACTCACGCTGCTTCTCGTGCTCGTGCTCGTGCTCGAAGAGAATTGAGGACGACGACGACGACGAGGAGAAACGAGGGCCGGAGAGTGACAAGTCGAGGGGCGTGACAAGGTGAGCGCTGCCCGCGCTCACCTTGTCACCTTGTCATCCTGCCACCTTGTCACGCCCTGGTGCCGCTCGGCTCGCGGCGCCTGCTAGAACCCGATCCGCACGCCCATCTCGAGGCAGTGCATCTCGGCGCCGTCCGGATGAAAGGTGGGGGCGAAGGCCGAGAAGGGGGGCGCGCTAAAGGTCAGCTCGTCGCCGTGGAAGAAGCGGTAGCCCGAGTAGAGTTCCGCCCGGCAGCTCAGCATGTAGCTGATGCCGGCGCGGAACTGGTAGGCGAAGGTGATGTCGCTGGTCGCGTTGAGGCCGACTCCGGCCATCGGGGGGCCGACGACGTCGAAGAACGTGGGATACAGACTGTTGAGCTCGGACTGATAGAAACCGATGCCGGCGCCCACGTAGGGCTTCCACCGCCAATTGCAGATTTGGACGTCGTGATAGAGGTTGAACATCCAGGCGCGCAGGTTGACGTTGCCGGAGGACGGCGAGGACAAACCGGCGGACCCGGCCGTCTCCACGTCGTTGTTCATGAAGGTGTACTCGGCCTCGAGGCGGAACATGTCGCAGAACCGCCAGCCCAAGGCCACGTTCGCGGCGAAGCCCTCGTTGAACACGATAAACGTCGTCGGATCGCCCACTTCGTGCACCGTCTCGCGGTGCGCCCAGCCGCCGCTGAGGGCGACGTAGAACGGATCGCGGGGCCGGCAGCAGCAGGACGCACGCGACGCGCAACAGACGGAACAATCGGCAGAACCGTAATCTTCGCTAACCTCCCCCTCCACATCCATCGGGGTGGGGCGGACCGTGATCTTCTCCGCCGACTTCTTGCCGGAAGCGTCGGGGATGACGAGCACCTTGCCGGGCGTCTTCTTGGGGGGAGCGTCGGGGTCGAGCGCCGCCACGCAGCGGGCCAGAACGATGTCGTGGTCGCCGTCGCCGCCGTCCTCGCAGGCCAGCCGCATCACCGCCAGGTCGCCCGGCAGCAGGGCATCTTCTTGGGCGTGCGCGGGCGCCGCCGACAGGGCCAGACCCAGGATGCCGACGACCGCCAACCCTCGAGCAAAAACCACGCGCATCGCGACCCTCCTTGTGCGAAGATGCTACACTCCGTTGCGGATGTTTAAGATGGCTGCACTCCCTACATCGACGGCGCCACGTGCGCGGATGAACAATCCGTTGCCACGCGGCATGCCCGGAATACGCGGCGGAGTGCCCGAGGATCGCCACGCGGCGCCTTTTCGCTCTCCTCGGCAGAATTGGCGCCTTCGGGGCGCGGGGCAGCCGCCGGAAACGGGCCTGCGGGTCGTGCCGCATGCCCTCGATATGCCAAAGACGAGGGCGGCGCGCGTCGCAGGCGGTCCTGCTCAACGGCGGAGCCGCTCAATTTCACCGTGGGTCAGGAAAATGCGTTTGCCCGCAGTCTGCAGCCCGAGGCCTGCAGCCTGAAGCCTCCGCTAAGGATGCAGTTCACCCGCGGCGGCTGTCAACCGCAGCGGATGGTTCGCCCGCCTGCGGGGTGCGGGGCGATCCGGGCAGGCGCGCGAAAATCCAGACCAGATAGGCGGAGTTCACGGCTGCAAAGAAGCACCAGACGGACGCAAAGGCGTGATCGAAGATCCATATCGCCGCCAAGGCCGAGAGCGCTCCGAGAGCGACCGGGACGACGAACCGCCGCCGGTCGGCCACCACCAGCAGCGGGACGGCGCTGGCCAGCACGTACGCCGCCCGAGGCCCGAAGCCCGCTCGGTCTACGTACTCGTAGCGGATCGAGTGCCGCACTACGTAAACCTCTCCGGGCAGGGGCGGGGCCAAGAGCACCGGCCAGCACCACAGCCAGAACCACCCGGCGGCCAGCGCGGCCCAGAGGCCGAGCAGCCGCAGCAGCCGGGGGCGGGTCTCGATCGCCAAGGCGGCGATCGTGAACCAGGTCGGCCACAGCCCCAGCGCGATGGCCAGGAACGCCTGGGCCGCTCGGGCGACCAGGTCCGGATCGCCCCGCGCCAACCCGACCCACACCGCCCCCTCGGCCGCTTGCTGGAGCGCGAACAAGGCCGGGGTGGCGCCGAGGATCGCGTACCGGGGGGCCTTCCGGGCCGCCGCCCAAACGCAGTAGCCGCCCGCGGGGATGAGCGCGGCTGCCGCCCCGAAACTTACCTCCGCGGAGATGCACATCAGCAGGCCCCCGCCCCCTTGGGCATCAGAAACTCGCGTTTGCCCGACGCCAGCGTAGCATCTTCCGGCGCTGCCCAGGAAGAACCGTCCGTCAGCGTTTCGCGCCGCCTCAAGTCAGCCCGAGGATCGGAGCACCACGGTACAGCTCGTGCGGGCGGCCGTCCACGTCGTGCCAGTCGGCCGTGCGGGGAATGCCCAGCGTCTGGTAGATCGTGGCCGCCAGGTTCTCCGGCGTGAAGGGATTGCTGGTGGGATAGGCGGCGATCTTGTCGGTGGCGCCGATCACGCGGCCGCCGCGGACGCCGCCGCCCGCGAACAGGCTCGTCATCGCCGGCCCCCAATGGTCGCGGCCGGCGCTGGCGTTGATCTTCGGGGTGCGGCCGAACTCGCCGGTGACTACGACGAGCGTCGTCTCCAGCAGACCGCGTTCGGCAAGGTCGTCGATCAGCGCCGAGACGGCGCGGTCCAGATACGGCAGCAGATTGTCCTTGAGGTTGACGAAGTTTCGGCGGTGCGTGTCCCAGCTCGAGTTCTTGCCGAGGTTCACCTGCACCAGGTTCACCCCCGCGGCCACCAGCCGGGTGGCCATCAGCAGCGACAGCCCGAACTTGTTCGCACCATAGCGCTCGAGCGTCCGCGGATCGGCCTGCTCGACGTCGAACGCGGCCCGCACCTGGGGATCGGTCAGCACCGAGAGCGCCTTTTGGCGTTGCCGGTCGTATTGGGCGACGTCGGCAAGCTGCTCCAACTCGGCGCGCTGCTGTTCGACGTGAGCCAGCAGGTTCATCCGCTGGCGGAACCGCGGCGGCCCTACGTCGGGCAGCGTGAGCGTCGGCGTGGTGAAGACGGTCTTCGAGCCGTGCTCGAACGGCGTGCCTTCGAAGCGGAAACAGTGGGGGCACGCGCCATTGCCCAACGGGCACGGCGCCGCGAGGTCCAGGTGCCAGGCATCGAAGTCCGGCCCCAGCCGCCCAGCGTACTGACCCGGCCGCACCTTGCCGGCTTCGTTGACGCTCGGCTGCGGCAGCACGACCGCCGCCGGCAGGGCCTTGCGGCCACGCGTGGCGTGAGTGACCTGGGCGGCCAGTGACGGCCATTCGTTCAGGCTCGGCACGCGGGCCAGGCTGAACCCGGGCGGAAAATCGAGCCGCCCGCTGAGCAGCATGTGACAGGCCTCTTCATGCCCGTTGCTGCTCGTGGACATAGAACGGACCAGCGCGAAGCGCCCGCTGCGCTGCGCCAAGAGCGGCAAATGCTCGCAGATGTCGATACCCGGCGCGCGGGTGGCGATCGGCCGAAACTCGCCGCGCACCGTGTCGGGCGCCTCCGGCTTCAGGTCGAAGCTGTCCTGATGGGAGAGGCCGCCCGTCAGAAAGACGAAGATCACCGACTTCTCCGGCACGACCGTCGCCGAGGCAGCCCGGGCCCGCAGCGCGAAGACATCCGACAGGCCCAGCCCCAGGATACCGAGCGAACCCGCCTGAAGCGCGGTGCGACGCGCGACGCTGGGCCCAAACGTATGTTCACCCTGACAGCAGTTCGCTTTCGACGGCACGGCGTCACCTCCCAGGCATTGCGACGGTAAGGCGGACACTCTTGTCCGCCACTCGGTCCTGCCACTCCTACTCGTCTCCTCGCGGTGAGTGTGGCACGCCAGGGCGGCGGACAAGAGTGTCCGCCTTACTCGTTGGCGTTGGCCAGGCTCACGACCTGGAAAGAAGATAACCGATCAACGGGCGCTGATGCAACTTTGCCGGTTCACCCGCCGCCAATCGCGGGCAAGAAATGAATCTCCGCATCGGGCTCGACCCGCTCCAGCAGACCCCGGGAGCTGACGGCCGCACCCACCGCGACGCTCAGCCCAGCGCGCAGCGATCCCTCGTCGCACAGACGGCCCTTGATGCCAGGGTACCGGCACTCGAGATCGTCGATCACCTCCAGGACGGTCGCCCCGGCGGCTTCGACCACGGTCTGGCCGCCCAGCAAGGGCCGCATGGCGGGGGGAATGAAGACGCGGGGCATATTTCACAAACCCTGGGGGTGGAATCGCCGTCTCTTGCTAAAATGCTGACATGATTCCCAACCTCACGCAAGAACAGCAGCAGGCCCTCGACGAGCACGATGGCTTTGTCCAAGACCCCGCCTACGTACTGATGAGCATGGACGTGTTCCGCAATACGATGGGGGTGGCGAGCGACGACGAGCTGCAAGCCTCCTTGCGGGCCATCCACGAAGCCGTGGCCGACCTGGCCGCCGGGCGAACCATCCCGCTTGCCGAAGCGCGGCGAAGCGCGGCGACAACTCGAAAAAGTTATTTCTTCTTGAGCACCTCGGCCAGCACGCGCGGCGGCGACATGGGGAGATGCCGCATCCGCACGCCCACCGCCCGATAGATTGCATTGGCGATGGCCGCCGGCGGCGGGCAGATCGGCACCTCGCCGACGCCGCGGACGCCGTAGGGGTGCTGGGGGTCGGGCACCTCCACGATGATCGTGTCGATCATCGGCACGTCGTAACAGGTGGGGATGCGGTAGTCGAGGTACGTGGCATTGCGCATGTCGCCCCGCTCGTCGTACCAGTATTCTTCGTTAAGCGCCCAGCCGATGCCCTGCACGACTCCCCCCTGCATCTGGCCTTCGACGTAGCT
>JBGQHD010000174.1:0-8134 GCA_041497795.1 Planctomycetia bacterium | reverse complement strand
GTTCGCGGCAGCGGATGGTGGATTCGGACTGCGTCGGCAAGGTCCGGAGGATAAAATACCAGTGGAGGCCAACCGCGCCACCGGGAGGGAGAATCCATGATCCAGGTTTCCGTCAGCGAAGCACAAGATCGCTTTCCCGAACTGCTGGTCGCGGCCCGCGCCGGCGAAGTGGTCGAGATCCAGCAGAACGGCTGCACGTTCCGACTCACGGCCGTTTCGTCGCGACCGCAGCCATCGGCCACGGGCGTGCCCAAGGCCGGTCGGCTCAAGGGAAAACGGGGTGTGCCTGATGACTTCGATGAGCCGATCGAGGACTGGCTGGACGCGACGTTTCTGCGTTACCTCGAAACGCAGGCCGATGAGTCCGTCACGCTCGAACAAGTTCGCTCCGCCCTGGCCAAGATCCCCGGCTCGATGGTGGAAGACTTCCGTCGAGAACGCGATGAACGAAGCTGATGCCCGCCGACTTCTTGGACACCAGCGCCTTGGCGAAGCACTACCACCCCGAGGTGGGCAGCGCCGAGATCGACCGACTGTGGGACGATGCCGCCCAGGGGCTCTTCGTGTCGCGTCTTTCGGTTTTGGAGATCGTCTCGGTGTTCGCTGGCAAGGTGCGGGCCGGCGCGATCTCCGTCGCGGACTTCGAGACGCTGCGGCGACGGTTCACCGCTGACTTGACCAAGAGGAAACGGCTGTCGGCGACCCGCCTGCTCGTCGCCCATTTTCAAGAGCGGAGCGGTTGCTGCGTCAACATGGTCCGGCGCAGCGGCTGCGCACGCTCGACGCGTTACAGTTGGCCGTTGCGCTCGATTTGCATCGAAAGAAAGCGATCGACCGCGTCGTTTCGGCCGACAGGGATTTGCTTGCGGTGGCGGCCGTTGAGGGGCTGAGTGTCCTCGATCCGGAGAACCCCTGACCGCGGCGCTTCAGCACTTCACGCTCTTTCTCTTCTTGTCCTGGCTGCCGCCCCGCGACGCGCACGCGGCCGTGCGGCTATGGTCGCCGTGTGAGGGCTCCCCGTCTCGACAAGAAACGGTGGGCCGGCGCTCGCGGCGCGAGCTGGTCCCACCCTACGTCGATTTGGTGGGCGTTGCCCACCCTACGTTTCGTACACGATCCGCCCGTGGCTCTGCCCCCGCGAGATGCGCTCGGTCGCATAAAGCCCGGCCAGCACGAACTCCACGCAGGCGGCTCGCATTGCCGGGTCGGCGGCGGCGTTTAGCTCGAAGGCTTTTTCCCAGACGGGCGGCACGCGCTGCAGACGCTTCGCGTACTCGGCCGAGGGGAGCAGGTCGCCGACTTCGATCTTCACGCCCTTCGAGAAGATCTCCGCGATCTGGGCCAGGCCGTGCTCTTCGACGTATTCCTCGAAGACGCCTTTCACGGCTTCGGCCACCAGGGCATCCACCACTTGCCGCTCGCCCATCTGGTGACTGCCCATCAGGTCCATTTCCAGCTTCCCCAGCGACGAGGAATAGATGTGTCCCAGGTCGCTCACGCGGCACACGGCGGGCCGCTCGGAAAGGACGGCGGCTCGCTGCCGGGCGGAGGCGACCATCGTGCGATAGTTGGCGATGCTGAAGCGGGCACTGACGCCGGACTGCTGATCGATGAACTTGCTCCGCCGGGCGGCAATGCTGATCTCTTCGATGATCTGCCGCATGAAGTACGGCACCACCACGGGGAAGTCGCCGTCCAGCGGCAGCTCGGCTTCCTGCTCGGTGATGGCGATGGCCGTGTCGCGCTCGCGCGGGTAGTGCGTGTGCACCACCGAGCCGATGCGGTCCTTGAGCTGCGGGATCACCTTGCCGCTGCGGTTGTACGTGGCCGGGTTGGCCGAGAAGAGGATCAGGACGTCGATGTCGAACTGCACCGGGTAGCCGCGGATTTGCACGTCGCGCTCTTCCAGGATGTTGAACAGGCCCACTTGCACCAGCTCGTCCAGCTCCGGCAGCTCGTTCATGGCGAAGATGCCGCGGTGCATTCGTGGGATGAGGCCGAAATGCAGCGCCTCTTCGGCCGACATGCTGGTGCCGCCGGCCAGCTTGGCCGGGTCGATCTCGCCGATGATGTCCGCGAACTTCGTGCCGGGGGCCAGCCGCTCGGCGTACCGCTCCGCGCGCGGCCACCAGGCGATCGGCACTTCTTCCGGCGCCGTGCGGGCCACGAACTGCTTGGCGAACCGCGAGATGGGCTGATACGGGTCTTCGTGCACCGGCGCCTTGGGCATGTCGAGATACGGGATCTCCTCGTCGAGAAACTGCACCAAGAGGCGCATCAGCCGGCTCTTGGCCTGCCCCTTCTCGCCGAGGAACAGCATGTCGTGCCCGGCGATGAGGGCGATATTGATCTCCGGGATCACGGTATCGTCGTAGCCGACGATGCCGGGGAAGAGCGGCTCGCCGGCAGCGAGCATCCGCAGGAAGTTATCGCGAATCTCCTGCTTGATCGGCTTGGAAACCCAGCCGGAGGCGCGGAGATCGTGCAGGTTGGCAGGCTTGGACATAGGGTGGGCTTCGGGCTACGGACTTCGGGTTGCGGCGGCAGGGTGTAGCCTGACTCTCCGAGTCGGGCGCCCGACTCGGAGAGTCAGGCTACGGCACACGGAGTGTGCCTGCTACGCTTAGCTAGGCGTAGCGGCTGACGGCGGGTTGGTCAACCCGTAGACCCTCCGGCCCTGAAGCCTGCGGTCCGGAGCCCGAAGTCTCGCTTTAGGGCGTCAGCGCCGGCTCAGGTTGAACGTCGGCATCGACAGCGCTCTCGCCCTCGTGCATCCAGCGCTTGAGCAACGGCACGAGCGCGAAGCAAACAACGCTCGACGCGAGCGCGGTTATGGCAATGACGCCAAAGACGTGACCATACACGTTCACCGTATCACTGGGGACAGGGATCGCCCCACCGTCATCACCTTCCGTCACGCCGGTGAATTGCGCAATCACGCCCGCCAAGAACTCCGAAAAGGCGGTCGCCAGAAACCAGCTTCCCATCACCGTGGCCACCAGACGCCTCGGCGACATGCGCGTCACCATCGACAGGCCGACCGGGGACAGGCAAAGCTCACCGGTCGTCTGCAAAAGGTATCCCACGAGCAGCCACGTCAAGAGCGTCATGCCTCGCTGGTCGGCGGTTTTGGCGCCGTACCAGAACGCCGCAAAGGCCAGCCCGAGCTGCAACAGCCCCAAGGCAAACTTGAAGGGCGTGCTGGGCTCCAAGCCGCGCACCGCCAGGAACCCCCACAGCGCGCTGAACAGGATGCCGAAGATCAGAATGTAAATCGGATTGACCGACTGAAACACCGGCGCGGGGATTTCCGACCCGCCGACGGCCATGCCCACGTTTTCGCCATTCACGACCCACTCGACGCTCTGCTCTTCCGGCCGCGTGGAATCGCGGAGCGCCGCCTCCCGCAGATACGTGAGGGAGGTCATGGTCAGGATGTCCTTCTTCCCGACGGTGTCCACCAGCTTTTTGATTTCCTCCTGGGTCTTGTTCGCCTTTTCCTTTTCTTCACTGCGGATCGCCGTCTCAATTTGCCTGGTCATCGCCGGATTGTCGTAGCGACGGCCCAGTTGTTCCTGGCTGAGGAGAGGCAAGGCCCGCAACTCCGCGTCGCGCGTGGCGAATGGGATGCGGAAGCGGACGGTCTTGCCGATGTCCGCCGGGGCGATGTACGAAGCCTCGGAAACGCGATCGACGTTGCGATCCGTGAAATTGTTCACCGAGTTGGACGCTTGCTCGAAGAACGACCAGAACAGCAGGGAAAAGAACGTCAGCACAAAGATCACGTACATCCGCTCGCGAGGGACCTTCGGCAGCCGCCGGGCCTCGTAGACCAAATAGACAGCCGCGCCCAGGCCGGAGAGCAGCAGGATCAGCCCCGCCGGCTTGCTCATCTCTTTGAACAAGACCGCGGAAATGCGCAGCAGGACGTTGTCGCTTCCCTTGAGGCTCTGGATGACGGAATCCGGAATGACCGAAACCGCCTGGTGGCCGGGCATCAAAGGCGAGAAACCCGATACCAAAAGCGCAAAGACCGGAATGGAAAGCACCGCGCCAACGTACACGACGTATTCCACGGTGATTGGACCCACGAAGGTCCGGCGGAGCCGCTCTCGGTCGGGCGGGGCGCCCGTGTCCTTCGGCAGGCCGCCGCGGCTGAGGGCCACCCAGGAAATCGCGCCGGCCGCCAACAAACACAGCCCCACCAGGACGTTGACGGCCAGCGAAAACGGGTCGCCCGGATTGTAGACCATCAAACCGACGGCGGCCGCGGTTGCTCCGGACATGATCAGCACTTGCGTCACCAGCGTGGGCGCCACAAACACGGCCAAGCCGGTCAGCATGCCGATCGTGGCCAAACCGAACCCCCAATGCCGTCCGTACGTTTCGCCCACGTAAGCACACAGCAGCGGCGCCACCGCGGCGCCGAGATTGACGCCCATGTAGAAGATGGTGAAACCGCCGTCGCGTTTGGGGCTCCCATCGGCGTAGAGTGAACCGACCATCGTGGAGATGTTCGGCTTGAAGAAGCCGTTCCCGGCGATCAGCAGACCCAAGGCAATGAAGAACGGCCACTCGGACTGGATCGTCATCACCAGATGGCCGGCCGCCATCAGCAAACCGCCCAGGATCACTGCCCGCCGCGGACCTAGCAGCCGGTCGGCGATCATGCCACCGAAGAGCGGGGTCATGTAGACCAAGGCGGAATACGATCCCTGCACCGCATAGGCCTGGTTATCGCCATAACCCAGGAAGCCCTTGATCATGTAGAACAGCAGCAGCGCCTTCATCCCATAGAAGGAAAACCGCTCCCACATCTCGGCGAAGAAGAGCGTGAATAGCCCGGTGGGATGACCGAAGAGCGTCTGCGGCTTGGCGGCGTCTGACGTGCTCATGGATCGTTCGTGATCGTGCGGTAAAAGAGAGCAACGACCGATCCACGGATTTTAGCGCGCCCGCGGGCCAGGGAACAGGCCATTGTCTCGCTTCGAGGCTTCGCGGGAATTGCTGTTTCCGATTGCGTCTCAGCCAGTTAAGACAGAATTTCGCAGCCAAACGATGAGCGCCGGAGTCTGCCGATGGCCGCCACGCCGAACCGTAGCACGCCCTACCGAACCAAGCCCGACCCCGAGCTCACCGGCTGGCCGTCGGGCGTGCCGTACATCATCGGCAACGAGGGGTGCGAGCGGTTCAGCTTCTACGGCATGCGGGCGATCCTCTACGCCTACGCGGTCAGCCTGTACGTCAACCTGCTGGGCTTGCCGCCCAAGGCCGATGGCCTGCCCGAGGGGACGCTGACGGCCACCAGCGCCGGCACGGCCACCACGCACCTGTTCATGGCCGCCGTGTATGCCCTGCCGATGATCGGGGCCATCATCGCCGACCGCTGGCTGGGCAAGTACCGCACGATCCTCTGGCTGTCGCTGGTGTACTGCGCCGGGCACGCGGCGCTGGCGGCGTTCGAGAGCCCGCAGCTTCAGAAGGACCTGCTGGGCACCGTGCTGATCGACCCGATCCAAGGGCTGTACCTTGGGCTGGCACTGATCGCCATCGGCTCCGGCGGCATCAAGCCCTGCGTGTCGGCCAACGTCGGCGATCAGTTCGGCCAGGGGAACTGGCACTTGCTATCCAAGGTGTTCAACGCCTTCTATTTCATCATCAACTTCGGCTCGGCGTTCGCGACGCTGCTCATCCCCATGATCCGCGGCAAGGAGCACGAGGTCGTTATCGACGGCCGCACCTACATTCAATACGCTGGCAGCGCGAGCCTGGCCTTCGCCGTGCCGGGCATCCTGATGGGCCTGGCGTCCTTGTTCTTCTGGATGGGGCGCAAGAAGTTCGTCCACGTGCCGCCGACGCAGCCGGGGCGACTGGGCTTGCTCGACGTGGCCTCCGGCACGGCGCTCTTCCTGGTCATCGGCTACCCGATCTTCTTTCACGAATTCACGCCCTGGTGGGGCACGCTGCTCATCTCGGGCGGCTGCCTGGCGCTGTTCGGGACGCTCTTTGCCTGGCGGCAATCGCTGAAGGCGGATGACGGGTTCCTGGCGGTGATGTTCTACGCCGTGACCTCGTCATTTCGCAAGGGTGGCGAGGAGCGCGATCACCTGGCCGAGCCTCTCCGAGACTCGGACCGTCACGTGGTCGCGTCTCTCCGAGACGCGAATCCGAGTCTCGGAGAGACTCGGCCACGTGAAGGGCTCGAGGGCCATTGGCTTTTCGGCCGCGCCGCTCAGCACTTCGGCCGCGAGGCGGTCGAAGGCCCCATCGCCGTGCTCAAGATCATGTCGGTCTTCCTGATGGTGAGCGTCTTTTGGGCCTTGTTCGATCAGCACAGCTCTACCTGGATCGAACAGGCCAAGCACATGGACCGCACGATTGAGTTCAATCTCCCCGGCTGGCTGCTGGTGGGCTCCTTATTGGGCATTGTTGTGGGATTGGCCGTGGCACTATCCACAGCCAAGGACCAACTCAGGGCCATGCAGGTCATCATTGTCGTCGGCCTCGTGGGCGCCGGCGCAGGGTGCCTCACTTGGTGGCTCAAGCCCAGCTTCGGACTCGATGCCTCGCAGGTGCCGGCCTCAAATCCCTTCATGGTGATGATTCTGATCCCGTACACCACCTTCGGTCTGTATCCGCTCTTGAAGAAGATCGGCATCGAGCCAACGCCGCTGCGGCGGATGACCTGGGGGATGTTCGTCACCAGCCTGGCCTTCGTGGCCGTGGCGCTGGTGCAGCATGGCATGGACCTTCGCGCCCCCGCCGGCGACAAGCTGCACGTCGGTTGGCAGTTGGTGCCCTATCTGATCATTACGGTCGCCGAGGTAATGGTCTCGGTCACCGGGCTGGAATTTGCTTACTCGCAGGCCCCACGCCGGATGAAGTCGGTGATCATGGGCTTCTGGCTGTTCAACGTGACCCTGGGCAATTTGCTCGTGGTGTTCCTCTCGACGTTCAAGGGTCTCCGGCCGGCGATGTTCTTCTGGACGTTCGCCGGGCTGATGGCCGTGGCGGCGGCGCTGTTTGGGCTGCGCGCGAAGTTCTACAGGTACCAAGACTACGCGCAGTGAGCCCGCACGCGCGTGGGGCACGTTTGCAAACGTGCCCCACGTTCAGGAGCGTGCACTGCCCAGGGGCCGGGACAGGTCGAAAGTGTCCTCGCCCGTTCGGACGCTACGGCCTTAAGGCCGCACTACGAGCGCGTGTTGTCGTGCACGCGAGCCGCGTGCACCACGTTCTAGCTAGATGAGCTAGCTGCGCGATTCTGCGACGCTCACCCGCGTGCCGCCGCGCTCGAATTTCACGTAGCCGTCGACGAGGGCATAGAGCGTGAAATCGGTCCCTTGGCCGACGCCGCGGCCGGGGAAGAACTTGTTGCCGACTTGGCGGATGATGATATTGCCGGCGATGACGGCCTCGCCGCCGAAGCGCTTCTCGCCGCGGCGCTTGGGCTGGGAATCGCGGCCGTTGCGGCTGGAGCCTTGACCTTTTTTATGGGCCATGTCGAAAGTCCATCGTTCAAGAGGAGGCGCAGCGGAAAGGCTTCGGACTGCGGGCTTCAGGCTACAGCAGACAAACCTGGTCGCTATGGTCCCGAGCCCAAGATGCTCGCCGGAGCCGGCAGCCTGAAGCCCGCAGTCCGAAGCCTGAAGTCCGCAGCTTTCGGCTGCCGAGGCGGGAATCTTACTTGAATTCCCAGGTATGTTCAACCTTACCTGGCCCGCCGAAACGGATTTCGCGGTCGGTCTCGTCGTACTCGTCGCCCGGCCGCCAGAAGTTCAGCACCAGCGTCTTGCGGAGATACTGCCAGCGCTTGGTCTCCTTCCCCTCCGCGTCCTTCTCCGTGATCGGCTCGATCTTGTAGGAGTTGGTCAGCCCTTGGACGTAGACCGTGAACCAGCAGGTCTTGGGGTCGATGTCTTCCCAGGTGGCCACGCCCCAAACCGGGTGGTCTTCGGTTTCGGTGCTCATCGGGATCAGCTTCTCGCTGATCTCCACGCTGTCGAGCAGCTTGCGCCGCGGGTCTTCGCGGAGGCGGATGGGGTCCATGGCCACGGGGATCAGGCGATCGGCATACGCCTTGGGGATTTCGCGGCCGTCCCGCGACTTAGTCGTTTGATCGGAGAAGAGCATG
>JBGQHD010000173.1:0-8136 GCA_041497795.1 Planctomycetia bacterium | reverse complement strand
TACGGGGGGTCGTTATACTTTTGGGTGGCCCGCGCCGGGTGGCTTCCCCCCCCCCCGCTTCCCCCACAAATTTCCCCCCCGACCCCTTCACTGGCCGCGACATGCACACCCTGCTCCCGCAGAAACGTGAGCGTTCCCACCGCCACGGCTCGCCCCTCGACTCGGCCCAGCACACCGCCGCCAGGGACGGCGCGGAATCCCTCGACGGCCGCCAGCGTCAGCTTCTTCTCGCGAGCCGCCGCGACCACGGCCTTGGCCAGGGGATGTTCGCTGAGCTGCTCCAGCGACGCGGCCAGCCGCAGTACTTCGTCTTCGGTAAGCCCTGCCGCGGCGCCGGCGGACAAGAGTGTCCGCCTTACGGCGCGGATTGCCGACAGCCGCGGCTTGCCTTCGGTGAGCGTGCCGGTCTTGTCCACGACCAGCGTGTCCACTTTCTCCAGCCGCTCGAGCGTCTCGGCATTCTTGATCAGCACTCCTTCCTTGGCTCCGCGGCCGATGCCGACCATGATCGACATCGGCGTGGCCAGGCCCAGGGCGCACGGGCAGGCCACGATCAGCACGGCCACGGCGTTCACCAAGGCGTACATAAGACGCGGCTCCGGCCCCAGCCAGGCCCAGGCGGCGAACGTCAAGGCCGCCGCCAGCACGACGGCCGGTACGAAGTACGCCGCCACGGCGTCGGCCGCCTGCTGGATCGGCGCGCGGCTCCGCTGGGCTTGCGAGACCATCTGGATGATCTGCGCCAGCACGGTGTCTTGCCCCACGCGGCCGGCGCGCATCACGAAGGCGCCTTGCTGGTTCACCGTGCCGCCGACCACGTCGCTGCCCGCGGCTTTCTCGACCGGCAGCGGCTCGCCGGTGAGCAGCGATTCGTCCACGCTGCTCTGTCCTTCGGTCACCCGGCCATCGACGGGAATCTTCTCGCCCGGCCGCACCCGCAGCAGGTCGCCGGGCCGCACTTGCTCCAGCGGCACGACTTCCTCGACGACATTTCCAGCGGGCCCATTTCCATCGGGCCCGTCGCGGAGCAGGCGGGCCGTGGGCGGGGCCAGCGACATCAGCTCGCGGATCGCCGCGGCGGTGCGGCGGCGGGCCCGCGCCTCGAGCACCTGGCCCAGCAGCACGAGCGCCGTGATCATCGCCGCCGCTTCGAAGTACAGCGGCAGGTGCCCGGCCATAAGCAACGCCGGCGGGAAGCGCCCCGGCGCCAGCACGGCCGCCACGCTGAACAGGTACGCCGCCCACACGCCCAGGCCGATCAGCGTGAACATGTTGAAGTGCCGGGACACGAGCGACCGCGCGGCCCGCACCCACAGCGGCCAGCCGGCCCACACGACCGCCGGCGTGCTGAGCACGAGTTGCAGCCATTGCCAAACGCGGTGGCCGAGCCAATCGTCGATCGCCACGCCCACCATGGGCAGCATGGCCAGGAGCACGACTACCAGCGCCAAGGCAAAGCTGATCCACATCCGCCGGCTCATATCCTCGGCTTCGTGGTCATGGTCATGGTCGTGTGTCGATGGGGCTGCCGGCTCCAAGGCCATGCCGCAGATCGGGCACGCCCCCGGCCGGTCGCTGTGGACGCTGGGGCACATCGGGCAGTAATAGCCCACGGCCGGCGGCGTGACCGGCCCACGCTCGTGATCGGCGTTGACGTGATCCGCCGGCTGCTGCCGACCGCTCGCCAGTTCAGGGTCGCTGGCCTCGTGGAGGAAGCGCTGCCGGCAATGTTCGCTGCAAAAGTAGAACGTCCCGCCGTCCCGCGTGGCCGACCGAGCGGTCGCTTCATCAACCTGCATTTTGCAGATAGGATCAATGGCCATTGGACGGGCCTTGTCAGGATGTCAGGAATGGCAGGTCCGTGAAATCGTGAATACTGCTGCAAAACGCGGGCCGCATCGCCTGCCGCACGTCGACCTCCACACTAACCCGACGCGCAAGCGAGGGAGGACGCGGAAGGAGGTGGAATCCGCTTCTCCCTCGCTTGCGAGTCGGGTTAGTGTGCCCGGTTGTGAGATGGGGTGCGCCAGCGGTAGAGTACATCCACGCCAGGTGTGAATGAAAACTGTCGTCCCCTGATTGCTCAAGGAGTCCACCCATGCCCAAGTATGTGATCGAACGCGAAATGCCCGGCGCCGGCAAGCTGTCGCCCCAGCAGCTTCAAGGGGCCTCGCAGAAATCGTGCAGCGTGCTCAAGGAGCTTGGCCCGCAAATCCAGTGGCTGCACAGCTACGTGACCGACGACAAGATTTACTGCGTCTACATCGCCCCCAACAAGCAGCTCATCGAGGAGCACGCCCGCAAAGGGGGTCTTCCGGCCAATCGCGTCTCCGAGGTGCGAACGATCATCGACCCTACGACGGCCGAAGCGAAATGAGCGTGGGGTAGGCTTCCAGCCTGCCGCGAACGATCAGGGCGAGCCGCGCGCTCGGCGCTCGCGCGCGGGTCTCGCTGGAGCGCGCCGCTCGGCAGGCAAGAATGCCTGCCCCACGGGCGGTGCGCTCGGTCCGCACCCGCCTTTGACTCACCCTCTTCAACCCATTAGTCTATGTCGATGCGTTAGTCCCGGCAGGCTGGAAACCTACCCCACTACCCGACCCGCGAGCCCGCCAGCCATGCAGCCGGCCTTGTTGTTGACGTGCCTGATCTCGGTTTCGCAGGCCGCCGCGCAGGGCGGCCAGGAAGTCGCAGCGCGGATCGACCAATTCACCGCTGCCTATTGGAAGGAGCAGGGCCTCACGCCGGCCGCGCTGACCGCCGATGCCGAGTTCCTCCGCCGCGTGACGCTCGACCTGGTGGGCCGCGTGCCCACGGTGGGCGAGTATTCCGCGCTGGCCGCCGACAATTCGGCCGACAAGCGGGCTCGGGTCGTGACGCGGTTGATGGACAGCCCGGAGTTCCCGCTCCACTTTGCCAGGGTGCTGGACCAGATCATCCAGGGCAAGCACGCGGGGGACGGCGCGTTCGTCGATTATCTCCGCCGCGCGGTCGGCGAGGGCCGGGCGTGGGACGCGATCTTCCGCGAGATCATGCTCGGCCCCTGGGAGGGGGACAAGAAGCCGGCCGAGACGTTCCTCCGCAAACGCATCCGCAGCATCGACGACCTGACCACCGACACCACGGTGGCCTTCTTCGGCGTCAATATTAGCTGTGCCAAGTGCCACGACCACCCGCTGGTGCAGGACTGGAAACAGCGGCACTACTATGGCATGGCATCGTTCCTGCACCGCACCACGGAAGACAAGAACAAGAAGCTCAGTGAAAAGCCCAGCGGCGAGGTGCAGTTCGTCGATACCAAAGGCGGTCGGCACACGGCGCCGATCATGTTCCTCACGGGCACGGTGATCGATCCGGCGGCCCCAGCCTCGGAAAAACAACCACCGGCCGAGAAGAAGACGCCGGAAAAGAAGGAAGTGCCAGATAAGAAGACGGGGCCGGCCAAAACGGACACGAAGGAGAAGGAGAAGAAAAGTCAGGATCAGAAGAAGCCGCCCGAGAAGCGCTCCGCCTCGCCGCCGTTCAGCCCGCGGCAGGCCCTGGTCGAAGTCGCCCTGAAAGAGCGGGCCTTCTTCAGCCGGGCGATTGCCAACCGCCTGTGGGCATACTTCCTCGGCCGTGGGCTGGTGCACCCGGTCGATCAGATGCACTCGGAGAATCCCCCCTCGATCCCCGGCGTGTTGGAGTGGCTGGGCGACGACCTGGCCCAGCATCAATATGACCTGCGTCGGCTGGTGGCCGGCATCGTGCAGAGCCGGGCGTACCAGTTGTCGAGCCGCTGGCCGACCGGCCAGCCGCCGGAAGAGCAGCATTTCGCGCGAGCCACGCTGCGGCCGCTGTCGCCGCTGCAATACGCCACGTCGCTGGTCCTGATCAGCGGCGAGGAGAAGCTCGATCGGGCCGTAGACTCCGAGACGCGCCGCAAGGCGCGGTTGGAGCTCGACGGCCGAGCCCGCGGCTTGACGAAGTTCCTCGATGCGCCCTCGGCCGACTTCCAGTCGAGCGTCGGCGAGGCGCTCTACATGTCAAACCATGCGGCCGTGCAGGATCTCACCAAGCCGGCCGGCGGAAATCTCGCGGCCCGGTTGCTGGCAGTCAACTCGAGCCGTGATCTCATTGCGGTGGGCGTGCGCTGCGTGCACGGCCGCGACGCGCGGACCGACGAGCTGGACTTTCTAGCGAAGTGGTTCGACGTCCAACCCAACCGTGAGCGGGCCACGCGCGACCTGGTCTGGTCGCTGTTCACCTCGGCAGAATTCCGCTTCAACCATTGATACGTAGCAGGCACACTCCGTGTGCCGTCCTGGGGTAGGCTTCCAGCCGGCATGCCCATAACCCTTGCTTCAGGCTGGAAGCCTACCCACGGCACACGGAGTGTGCCTACTACAGCCTTCGTGGTCAACGCCCTACCACGGCCAGACCCGGCTCCAGAGCTTCTCCATCTCGCCGCTCTCGGTTGCCGATTCCGACCTGGTTCTGTCCGCCGGCTTGCGTTCGCGCGGGGCGTCGCCGCTGGAGAACAGGTCGGGCAGCGGACTCTTGACGGCCGGTGAGGGAGTTTCGTCGGTTGCGCCTTCGCTTCGCGTGTAGGAACGGCCCGGCTGAGGCACGGCGTCGATCTCCAGGCGGCACGCCAGGGCGCCGGAGGAGGCCGCCTGCTGGAGCATCTGCACGATGTCCGGGTACGTGCCGCCCAGCTCGACGACGGTGCGGATGATCTCTTCCAACCGCGGCGAGACCTGGCGGCTTTGGCTGGGTGCGTCGGCGGCGGCCAAGCTGATCGTGATCGGCCCGGCCGGCGGCCCGTTCAAACGTATGTTGCAGCCGGCTTCGAGCAGGAACGGCGGCGAGAGCAAGATGTCCTGGCCGAACAGCACCACCTCGGGGCGGAAGCTCCGCGTCACGTGGGCCATCTTCGGCCCCTCGAGATTCAGCACGTGGAAGCCGAACTGACCGTGGTCGTTGCCCAGCATCTCGCCGTGCACCAGCGGATCTTTGCGGTCGGCCGACCAAAGGGCGCGGAAGGCCCCGTAGCGCGTCTCGGCGCTTTCGGCCGATAGCAACCCGCGGAGCTGCTCGGTGGCTTCGTATTCGCCCAGCGCGCTGAGCGCCGAGAGGGCATAGACGCGGAAGGCCGGCTCGTTGCGGGCGGCCTCGCCCAGCGGCGCGGCGGCCAGCGACGCCTTCTCGTGGCCCAGGTAGGCCAGCGCCTCGGCCGAATAGAAGCGGACCTCGGGGTGCCCGCTTTGCAGGCCCTTGAGGAGGATTTCGGCACCCTCGGCGCCGATCGCTTCCAGACGCAGCGCCGCGTTGCCGGCGGTCACCGGGTCGAGCAATTGCCGCTCGAGCTGGGCCAGCCGGTCCACGCGCTGGCCGGGCGTCTCCTTCAGCGGCAGCGACTGGACCACGCGCAGGTAACGCGAGACGTTGTCCTTGTAGCGGTGGTTCAGCTTCAGCTCGATGACTTCCTTGCTCGTCAGCTTGGTCATCCCCTCCTTCTTCTCCTTGGCGGGCTGCTCGAAGCGTCGTTTGATGGCGTGGCCCACCCAGGCGTTATAGCGCGCCTGTTGGAAGTCCGGCTTGAGGATCATCGCCAGCGTGTGCGACTTGACGGCCACGCCGCCGCCGAGAACGCGGCCTTGCTTGGCCGCCGTCGGATCGGATTTCAGGTCCGCCCCCGGGTCGATCATGATCGGCCCTTTGGCCACCGCCTCCAGCCTGCCGCGCTTGACGGAGCCCTCGACGGCCAGCGATTCGCTCAACTGCGTCGGCATCAGGTAGCCGCCGCGGAGGCTGGTGGTTTCGTTGCGGTCGGGCACGCGGACTTCCACGTCGAGCTGGTCTCCCTGCTGCACGCCCGGCCGCAGATAGCCGCGGACCAGCACCAGGGCCGTGTTGGGCGAGGCCAGGAGCTGCTCCGGCTTGTCCACGCCGCGCTTCCTCATTTCATCCAGCAGCGCCGTGCGATAGACCGACGGCGGCGGATCGCTGCCAGTGCCGGGCAGCCCGACCACCAGGCCCACGCCATCCACCGCCACGGCCTCCCGCCCGAACGGAACGGCCACGTCGCCGACCAGCTTCACCTTGCTGGCGGGAGTGTCTTCGGCCTTCTCGTCGTCGGGGCTCTGGGGGCTGATCCAACTGGGGGTCTTGAGCCAGTCGGGGGTCTTGATCCAGCCCGGCGCGCCGCAGCCCGCCAGCCAGACGGCCCACAGCAGCTTCCAAACGGAATCGCGCAAGCCGCGACAAGGCTTTCCGAAGCGAGGCTTCATGCCCGGCGTACTCCGACGAGGGCCGTGAGAGCGCGGACGATCCCCGGCACGCTGGCGCCGCGCGAGAAGAGCGCGCGCACCATCGCTATCAGGAAACGACTGCACCGTCACGAGAGAAAGGTAGTTCAGGGCGGGGAGAGTACGGACCGTGCCGCCAGAGGTCAAGGGCAGTTGGGACGTTCGATGTTCGGTGGTTTGGCTGGTCGTTCTGGCGAAGTCCGCTTGCGACGATTTCATCGCCGGGGTTAGGATAAATGGAGCAACCTGCAGTATTGTTCCCCTACGCTTGCCCACCCAGGTACCCCGCCATGGTTCACTATACCTGCGACCTCTGCCACCGCCCGCTGGACCCCGCCAGCGACCTGCACTACGTCGTGCGGATCGAGGTTTACCCGGCACTCGACCCGCCGCAGACTGAGGAGTGGGGAGACGACCGCGACCACCTGCTGGAGATTCACGAAACGCTGGAGGGGAGCGAGCCGGAGAACGAGGAGTACCAAGACCCCTACCAGGAGCTGCGGTTCGATCTTTGCCCCGACTGCCGCAAACGCTATTCCCGCGACCCGCTGGGCCGCGACGTGCTGAAGCAGTTCGACTTCAGCGAGAATTAGGCGGCGGGGGATGGTGCCGCGGGCGGAGCGACAACTGGTCCCTCGATGGTCGGCTCCCGCGCGGGCACGGGCGCGCGGCGGCAAATTGGCCTCGAAAACTGCCGCCTGATAGGTAGAATGTTGGCCTGGATTCCGCCGCTGCGGCGTCTTGGCCCGTGGTGTAATTGGCAACACATCTGACTCTGGATCAGACATTCTAGGTTCAAGTCCTAGCGGGCCAGTTTTTCGCCAAGACGCAAAATGCCTTATTTTCCAGGGACTTACGGGCCACGCCCGTAAGTCCTTTTTCTTTGCAGTGCGTTCCGTGTAACAACGGTGTAACGGAATTGCCCCGGCGCTGCCGCCAAATGGCGGTGCAACACGAAGGAAATGCGGAGGGGTTGCACCTTCCAGAGGGCTGGAGCAACCAGAACCGCAGCGAGCCAGAAACAGTGCGTTGGTGATCGCCGTCTCGTACATCGTGGGCGGCTTGGTGCCCCTGTGTCCGTATTTATTCTTCTCGTCGGCCAGAGCAGCATTGCCCTTTTCCGTGGCCGTGACGCTGCTGGCCTTGGCTGTCTTCGGCTACATCAAGGGCCGGTTCACCGTCGATAAGCCGCTGCGTAGTGCGTGGCAAACCGTCGTCGTCGGTGGGTTGGCTGCGGCGGCGGCATTTGGAATTGCCCGGCTGATCGGGTGATGGCCGAGGCCGTGGCCATGTTCGCCCGTGGCAAGACACCGATGTGGCAGATCATCTGGAACGACGAACCCGATGGAAACGTGGACCACGCGCCCGCCATGTCGAAACGCGCCAGGCGGTGAAACGGCAGTTTCCACCGCTAGACCCGCCGCGCGAGCCGTCGGTCAAGAATCGTGTCGCGGCGGCGATTCGCAAGGCGAGGAAGGATCAGAACCTGACCTGGTACGCCGTCGCCAAGAAGGCTGGCATCCCCAATCCCAATACCGTGCGAGACATCGAATACGGCCACGACGCGAAGTTGTCGAACGTGGAGGCGATCGCCAAAGCGCTGGGATTGAAATTGGCACTCGTCGAGGCGTCGTCGTGACGAGTGCCGACACCGGCGTGGCATGGCCGCGCGTGTGCCACTGGCTCTGCCGGCAGAGCCAGTGGCACACAGCCGGTCGCCAGTGGCACCCGTGCCACCCTACGCCGATAACCCTTTCTGCAACCGTAATTCCCGCATAATCTTGCGACACATCGAAAGATGGGAGCTTTCGGTGGGATCGGAATCTGGGAAATACGCGGAACGACGTAT
>JBGQHD010000172.1:0-8191 GCA_041497795.1 Planctomycetia bacterium | reverse complement strand
CACGTGCCCTGGCCGCAGCTCCGGCACGGGAACGTCGTCCAGCCGCATGTCGCCAAAGCCGTAGAACCGCCAGGCTTTCATCGGTCTGATCCTCCTTTGCGAAGCATCATAGCAAAGTTGCGTGCGCAATACCGACCCACATGTGCGCACGCAACCTTGCTACTACTATCTGCCCGCAATCGCGCGAATCGATGCGAACGTCGTTCCCTTCGCGTGGATCAGCCGGGAGGCACCTATATCGAAGAAGACGACTCGTCTCGTGTCATCCGGCGCGTGGATTGATGCCGGCCGTCTGGTCCGAGGAGAGAATCGTCAACGGCGGCACGCGGGAGACCCGCGAAGCTGGCCGGCCGTTCTAGGCGCACCCACTCGGTTTGAAGCCAGCGGGCGCAGATCCCGCCGCCCGCATTTCGCTTTCGTCGCGTAGCGTGGCGGCGTATTCGATTGGAATAAAGGGACGAGCAGAGAAGATGATCTCCTTGGAGCCAGCTTTGGTGCCATCCTCAAGACGCACAAAGTACTTGGCCACGTCTCCGTCAACGTCGATAACCAAGCAGGCATCCGATGCGGGCATGTCACGCAGCGCGACTTGGGCCGTGCAGGTTTGCAGGCCCACGCTCGCCAGTGGAATCTCTTCGCCGTCAACGACGAGGCGTAAAGTCACTCTTGCCGAGTACTGAGACCGCTCCATGAAGCCTCCACAAGTTTCTGCCGACGCGTGGCATCGTACGCTTCGATACGCTGAAAAAAGAGCGCTCGTGATCGACCCCAAGCGGTGCCTGGGTTTTGGCGAAGAGGGCTGCGTGTGGCGCGCTTCGGTACCGCCGCCCTTCACCGAAACCGCCGTCAAAGTTTTCGATCGCCGGAGCAATTTCCAGTGCGAGAGAGACGCCTACCTGCGTCTCCGCGATCGCCAGGTTACCCACCTCAATGATTTCTCGGTTCCAAGTTTAGTGGACCACGATGACGAGCTGCTGGTGGTCGAAATGACGATCGTTCAGCCACCTTTTGTCCTCGATTTTGGCAAGGTATACATCGACCGCCGGCCACCCTACGTCAATGATATCGAGGTAATGACCGAAGCAGAGACCAAATGCATCGAATTATTCGAAGGCGCGAGGCGATGGAAGAAGGTGCAGCGCGCCCTCTGGAAGCTTGAGGCATTGGGGATTTGGTATGTCGATCCAAACCCCCGTAACGTCCAATTCGGCAGCGACGAGCCACCGTGACCACTTGGCGAAGTCAACTGCGATTCATCTCCTGGGCGTGCCGGCCGTCGCACTTTCGACGTGTTGCCTTCGCGGCGCTCGCAGAGGGGGCACGGGCGCAGGCAGGGCCGGCCCGGAACCTGGCTCCGCCTCGGCCACAACCATAGGCTGCGCGCTCCGCGCGGCTTGGCGGCGGCTGACCAGCGCCAGAAATGCGGGCACGAGCACGGGGCGGACGACGAAGGTATCCAGCAGAACGCCCAGCGACAGGGCGAAACCCAGCTCCAGCATGCCGCGGAGCGTGCCGGACATCATGGCTACGAAGGTGCCGGCGGTGATCAGCCCGCAGCTCGAGATGATGCCGCCGGTGCGGACTACGGCCTGGCGTAAACCGGCCAGCGGGCCGAGCCGCCGCTGCTCCTCGAAGACGCGGGCCACCAGGTAGATGCTGTAGTCGGCCCCCACGGACACCAGAATGACGAACAGGAACAACGGCACCTTCCAGTCCAGGCCGACGAACTCCGTGCCATACACAGCCCGAAACATCAGCTCGGTCGCCCCCAGCGTCACGAGGAACGAGAACACGACCGAGACGATGAGGAACGTGCAGATCACCGTGTGCCCCAGCAGGACGAGCATCACGGCCAGGACGGCCAGGGCGCTGAGGATTTCGATGCGGGTCTGGTCGCGCAGGGTCACGGCCTTGAGGTCGGCGGTGGAAGCGGTCGTGCCGACGAATTCGAACTGCGCTCCCTGCCAGGCAGCGGCCAGCGGGCGGCCGAGGCGAGGGGCCTCGGGGGCGCCGGCCGGGCTTTCGCCTCGGCCGAGCTGCGCCAGCCGAGCCCGCAGGTCCGCCAGGTGCTCCGCGCTCCGCGGCGAGAACGGATCGCTGTCGAGAATGATCTGCATCTTGGTCACTTGCCCCGCCAGGCGGCCAGCTTGGGCGACGAACCGCGGCTCGGCCAGCGCCCGGTGTGCGGGCGTGCTGCGGGCCTGCTCGCCGAAGGGGGCCGCCCAACTGTGCACGCGCCGCACGTAGTCGAGCGTGCCGAGATACTTGGCCAGATCGTGAATCATCACCTGGTCGTCGCTGCTGCGATCGTCGTGCGAGCAGAAATCGGCCCGCGGATGGCAGGCGACGAGCGTCACCGGTCCGGTGTCGCCGGCCGGGAAGTGCCGCCGCATCATGGCGGTGCCCTGGGCGCTGGGCCGATCGGGACTCAGCTCGCTCGAGAGGTCGTAGTTCGGCTCGACCTTCGCGTAACCGTGCCAGGCGAGCGGTGCCAGCAGCCCGAACCCGACGACGAGGATCAACCCCGGCCGGGCGATGATGCGGCCGGCAAGGCCGTGCCAGAATCG
This sequence comes from Planctomycetia bacterium, assembly GCA_041497795.1. Lineage (GTDB taxonomy): Bacteria > Planctomycetota > Planctomycetia > Pirellulales > S012-138 > JBGQHD01. The sequence goes on along the minus strand of JBGQHD010000172.1, from coordinate 5,624 downwards.
ATCGAGCCAGGCGGTGCCGCAAGACCTAGCCAATGACGAATGACGAAGGTCCGAATGACGAAATGATCGTATCCCTTCGTCATTCGGACCTTCGTCATTCGTCATTCCCTTCGTCTGAAGCCTGCCGCCCGTGCGGCGGCCGGGCCAGAACACCGCCCGGCCGCAGGCCAGCCACAGGGCCGGGGCGAGCGTCACGCAGGCCAGCAGGCAAACGGTCACGCTGAGGGCCAGCGCCGGCCCGGCGTAGCGGAACTTTCCAAACTCGGCGAAGGTCATCATCGACAGGCCGACGATCGTCGTCAGCGCGCTGGCCGTCAGTGCGACGCCTACTTTGCCCAAGGCGCGAGCCAGGGCCGCCGCGCGGTCCAGCCCGCCGGCCAGCTCTTCACGGTAGCGCGCCACCAGAAACAGGAAGTAATCGGTGCCCGATCCCCACAGGATCACGACGAGAAAGATCTTGGTCGTGCGAAATACCTTGAAGGTGAACCAGCCGTCGTGGGCGCTGCTCGTCGCCAGCGCGGCCACCAGATCGGTTGCCACTGCCGAGGCGACGAACAAGGTGACCAGCGGGATCAAAGCCAAGAGCGGTGCTCGATAGACCACCAGCAGAATGACCAGCACCAGGGCGATCGTGGCGATTTCGGTCCGCCGGATGCTCTCGGCCGCGGCGGAGAGCATGTCGCTGCCGATGGCCGCCGACCCGGCCACGCCCAGGTGCAGGCCGCTGGCCGCGAAGCCCTCGCGGGTGCGGAAGTCCTCCAGCACCTGGAGCACGCGCTTCAGGATCGGGATGTTGGCCGTGGCCATGAATTCGCTGCGGAGGTGCAGCACGAGCAACGCCGCCTGGCCGTCGGCCGAGACCGGGCTGCGGAGCTGCGCGGCCAAGGCCCGCTGGCCCGCGTCGTTGCCCGACAGGACGACCGGCGCCCAGATGTCGGTCACCAGCGGCTCGCCGGCCGCCGGGGCTGTCGCGGAATTCGGAATGCGGAATTCGGAATGCGGAATTGTGCTAGAAGTCGATTCCGAATTCCGAATTCCGAATTCCGCATTTCCACACGCAGCCTGCTCCGGCAGCAGGTCGCCAAACTCGGCCCGCAGCGCGTGGTACAGATCGCGCATCCACTGGTCGTCGGCCGCGGTCAGGCCGCCGTCGGTCCGCTCGATGACCACCGCGATCTGGCTGCGAGCCCGCAGCTCGGGAAAGGCCTCGGCCAGCAGGCGATCGCCGCGGACGCTGGTCATCTCGCGCGGCAGATACTCCAGGTCGCCGTCGAGCGTCACGTCGTCCCAGCGCGGCACGGTGCAGCGCAGGGCCACCAGGGCGATCACCCAGACCAGGATCACCCACGGCCAACGACGCGCCACGAACTCGCCCAGACGCTGAAACATCCGTCGCGGTCTCCGTGGATACTGACAGCAGCCCGAATCGACAGCAGCCCGGCTGCTTGGAGCAGCCGGGCTGCTTGCGCACGACCAGCCCTGAGTATCATCCGCCGCCGGCGGTCCCCCCGTGCACGCCGCCGCAGGACTTTTGGCTTGATCGGCCCGTGACGAGCAGGTGGGTCAGTTGGCTCCTGCCTGCTGGCGCGATTTCGCGGCAGCAATGCTGGCCCAGCAAGCGTCGGCCGCTTACATTTGCCTGTTCGTAGTGCGGCCTTTAGGCCGTGAAGATTGGCGTCCGGGCAAAACGGAACGCCGCGCGACGGAACAACCCTCCTAGTCCGCACACTCCACGAGGCGCGATGACTTGCCGCTGGACGATGGTCACGGCCCTGCTGCTTGGGCTGACCCTGCCGCCGAGCCGAGCCGACGAAGTGGACGACCTGCTGGCCGCCGTCGCCAGGGTCAAAGTCACCGGCGAAGGCTCAGCCGAGGCGCGCGCGGCCGTCGAGGCGCTGGCACGGCGCAGCCCCGACGCGCTGCCCCGCCTGCTCACCGCCATGGACGGGGCCAACGTCGTGGCCGCCAATTGGTATCGCACGGCCTGCGAGCGGATCGTGGCCCGCGAGCTGGCCAAGCCCAAGCCACAACTCCCGATCGCCGACCTGCAGGCCTACGTGAAAGACGGGCGGCACAACGGCCGGGCACGGCGACTGGTCCTCGAACTGCTCGATCGGCAGACGCCGGACTTCGGCCGCGAGCTGCTGCCGCGGCTGCTCGATGACCCGGAGTTCCGCGGCGACGCCGTCGATCTGGCGTTAGGCGCCGGCGACAAGGCCAAAGCCGCGGGCGACAAGCCAGCCGCTGCGGAGGCCTATCGCCGGGCCTTTCGTCACGCCCGCGACAGCGGCCAGGTGGTCCGCGCCGCGCAGTCGCTCCAGTCGCTCGGCGAGGCCGTGAGCATCATCGAGCACATGGGCTTCGTCATCGACTGGTACCTGCTGGGGCCGTTCGACGCCCCGGAGTTCACCGGCTTCGACAAGGTCTTTCCGCCGCAAGAGAAGCCAAGCGAGCCGATCAACCTGAAGGCCACCTACACCGGGCAAGGGGGCAAGACAATCGCCTGGCGCCGCCACGAAACAACCGACACGCTCGGCCAGCTCAACCTCATCCAGGCCATCGCCTCGGTGAAGGAAGCCGTCGGCTACGCCTATACGGAGGTCCTCTCGCCGCGCGAGCAGCGCGTGGAGCTGCGTTGCGGGGCCGACGACAACCTGACCGTCTGGCTGAACGGCGAAAAAGTCCTCGCCCGCCGCCAATGGCTGAACGGCACCCGGCTGGACCGCTTCATCGCGCCCGTCACGCTGCGGAAAGGCAAGAACCTCCTGCTGGTGAAAATCTGCCAAGGCCCCCAGCACAAGAACCCCGAGGTGCCGAACAACTGGTCACTGCAGCTTCGCTTCTGCGATGCCGAGGGAGCGAGCGTGGGCGTGACGGGCGGACTGGCGAGGGTGACAAGGTGACAGGTGACAAGGTGGGGAGCGAACGTCCAACATCGAACGTCCAACGTCCGACGTTGGACCAAACAGTGGCCGGGTGGTTGGGGCTGGAGCGCAGCGCAAGCCGGCTTGCGCTGCGCTCCAGCCCCACGCGCTCCAGCCCCAGGCACGCGCTCGTCATTCTCGCGCTGTTTTTGCTGGCGGCACCGGCTGCCTTGGCGACTGAGCCGCCGAAAGACGCCGCAAAGCCCAAGTCCGCCGGCACGCTTCAGCCGTACGCCGGCGAATCCGCTCGCGGCGTCGATGTCTCGCGCCTCACGGGCAAGGTCATGTGCGGTTATCAGGGCTGGTTCACGGCTCCCGGCGATGGGTCGGAGCGGGGCTGGACCCATTATTCTCGCGGCGGGCGCTTCGAGCCGGGGCGTTGCTCCATCGACCTGTGGCCGGACGTCAGCGAGTTGGCCGCCGACGAGAAGTTCGCCACGCCGTTCCGGCACGCCGACGGTTCCGCCGCTTACGTCTTCAGCTCGCACAACCGCCAGACGGTGCTGCGGCATTTCGAGTGGATGAAAGAGTACGGCATCGACGGCGCCTTCGTGCAGCGGTTCGCCGTCGAGACGCTGCACCCGAAAAACCTCAACCACTTCAACACGGTGCTGATGCACTGCCGCGAGGGGGCCAACCGCAGCGGCCGCGCCTACGCCGTGATGTACGATCTGTCGGGCTTGCCGGCGGGGCAGATCGACCGCGTGATGGACGATTGGAAGTCGCTCGTGGACCGCATGCGGCTGGGCCGGGACGCGAAGGACCGGGCCTACTTGCGCCACGGCGGCAAGCCGGTGGTCGCCGTGTGGGGCGTCGGCTTCAACGACGGCCGCAAGTACACGCTGGCCGAATGCGAAACGCTGGTCCGCTTCCTCAAGCACGACGAGCGGTACGGCGGCGCCACCGTGATGCTCGGCGTGCCGACCGGCTGGCGGACGCTGGACGCCGACAGTGTGGCCGACAAGAAGCTCCACGATGTCATCCGGCAGTCCGACATCATCAGCCCCTGGACGGTTGGCCGCTACGTCTCGCCGGAAACGGCCGCGCGGCACGCCCAGCGGCGCTGGAAGGGAGACATCGAGTGGTGCCAAGCCCAGGGCAAAGAGTACCTGCCGGTCGTGTTCCCCGGCTTTAGCTGGCACAACCTCAAGGGGGACGGGAAGGGCGGCGCGCCGCTCGACCAGATTCCCCGGCTCAAAGGCCGGTTCCTCTGGACGCAGTACGCCGAGGCCAAGAAGGCCGGGGCCACGATGATCTATCAGGCGATGTTCGACGAGCTGGACGAGGGGACGGCGATCTTCAAGTGCACCAGCACGCCGCCCGTGGGAGCCAGCCGGTTCGTCGCCGAAGAGGGCCTGCCCAGCGACCACTATCTCTGGCTGACCGGCATGGGCGCGCGGCTGTTGCGCGGAGAGATCGACCCGGGCGGCGAGCTGCCGCGCCGGCGATAAGGATCCAGGATTAGCTGCTGCCCAGCGAAGCGGGCAGCAGCAGCACGCCCAAGAAGTGCCAGGACCTTGGCGGCCGTCGAGGCCGCTCATCCCGAAGCCGGCGGAGCCGCTAGGCAGCGGCCAGATCGTCGAGGCGACGCGAGGGGCTTCTTCGTCGAGACCTATCACGCGCGGCGATACCGCGAGAGCGGGCTGGACGCCACTTTCGTGCAGGACAATCTCTCGTTCTCGCGCCGCGGCACGCTGCGCGGGCTGCACTACCAGAACCCCCACCCGCAAGGCAAGCTGGTCTACGTCTTGCATGGCGAAGTCTTCGACGCGGCCGTGGACATCCGCGTCGGCTCGCCCACGTTTGGGCAGTGGCTGGGCACGATCCTCTCAGCCGACAACAAGCGGCAGTTGTACGTGCCGCCGGGCTTCGCCCACGGCTTCTGCGTGACCAGCGAAACGGCCCTGTTCGCGTACAAATGCACCGACTTCTACGACGCTGGGGCCGAGGGGACCATCCTCTGGAACGATCCGGCAATCGGCATTACGTGGCCGGCGACAGAGCCGGTGCTGTCCGACAAGGACCGCCTGGCGCCGCGGCTGGGGGATGTGCCCCGCGAGCGACTGCCGTTCAATGGCGGCCCCGCCTCTTGGAAAACGCCGGGCGTTTGACTCCACCCCTTGGTGGTGTTAACGCGGCTACTCACCAGAATGAACGAGCGGCCCTGACGAAGCGCGACACGGCGAGGCCTAACCATAACTAACCGCAGCCGGAGCGGCCTGGACACGGCCGCCAAGGTCCTGACCGACCACTCGCAGGTCCGCTCGGCCCGGAGGAACTGATGCCGATGGAAACATGACCAGGTCAGCTCATGAGCATGGCCCGGGTCGTTGTAGTTCTTTCGATGACGAATCTTCCGGCGGGGCATGCCGGCCACGATAGGTGTCGGACGCTACGAAATCAATGACGCGAGGCAACGAAGCTTGTGCCAACCGATCGGCAACGGGTGCCTGGGGCAGAATGCCCCAGGCGGCCCGCTGATTGCGGGCCAGAGGACCGTCAACGGCCGATGGCCGCCTGTGGCTTTCAGCCACATTCACCCTGGGGCTACGGCTCCAGATCAACGGGGTGGGCCGCTGGCGCAAGAAGGCTGCGTGCCAAATCGCGTCGTGCGCACTTTGCCCAACTGCCGTCAGTCGCAGGCATAGCGCTTCCGGGAAAAGCAGAGCCGTGCACAAAAGGAAGCGGAAGACGGCAGTT
>JBGQHD010000171.1:0-8249 GCA_041497795.1 Planctomycetia bacterium | reverse complement strand
TCGCAGGGCACGGGTCGAGGCGCTGTCCGGCAGGCTTCGCTGGATGAAACGCTCGGTGCTGACGGCTTCGTTCCCCAGCGTGGCAACGACCAACTTTCCCCCCCTGCGGCCGAGTTGGTCCTTGACGAACTCGTGAACCAAGTGCTGGCCCGCAACCCGTCGCTGGCCGAAATGACGGCGGCCTGGCAGGCGGCCTCCGCGCGCTACGGGCAAGTCACGGCGCTCGACGATCCGATGATCGGGGCCACGCTCGGGCCTGCTTCCTTTGGCTCCAAAGACGTGGACGGGGCCTACCGGCTGGAGGTGGCCCAGAAGCTGCCCTTCCCGGGGAAGCTCGGTTTGCGGGGCCAGTCCGCATTGGCCGAGGCTGCGGCGGCCGGCCACGACGTGGCGGATATGCGGCTGCGGCTCGTCGAGGCGGCCCAGCAAGCCTTCTACGACTATTACCTCGTCGAGCGCGCGATCCTCGTGAACGATGAGAACGTGCGACTGCTCGAGAGGTTCAAGGAGAACGCTCTGAGCCGGTTCAAAACCGGTCTGGCGCCTTTCCAGGATGCGCTCCAGGCCAACGTCGAGCTGGGTCGAGCCCGGCAGAAGGCGCTGACGTTGGAGCGGACGCGGCGGGTCGCCGTCGCGCGGCTCAATACGCTGATGCACTTCCCCGCCGATGGTCCCCTGCCGCCGCCCCCGGCGACGCTCGCCATCGCGGAGGGCCTGCCGGACCCACGAGAACTGAGTTCGCGGGCCGTCTCCCAGCGGCCCGATCTCCGCGCCCTCCTGGATCGGATCGCGGCCGACGAGGCGTCGCTGCGCCTGGCCGATCGCGAGTTCTTCCCGGATTTCGAGGTGATGGCCGCCTACGACGCCTTCTGGCAGCCGCCCGAAAAAGACCTCCGGCCCATGCTGGCTTTGCGGGCGAACGTGCCCATCCAACTCGGCCGCCGTCACGCGGCGGTGGCCGAAGCCCAAGCCCGCCTGGCGCGGCGGCGGGCCGAGCTGGACCGGCAGACCGACCAAGTGAGCTTCGAGGTGCAGCAGGCTTACGAGCAAGTCCGCGAAAGTCAGCAGGTGATCCGGCTCTACCAGAAGTCGATTCTTCCCGCGGCTGAGCTCAACGTCCAAGCGGCCGAGCCCGCCTACACCACGGGAAAAGTCCCCTTTCTGAGTCTCGTCGAGTCGCAGCGCGGACTCATCGAGCTGCGCGACCGGTATTACGAGGCGCAGGCGGACTTCTTCCGTCGCCGCGCCACCCTGGAGCGGGCGATCGGCGGACCACTGGTCCCGATCAGCGAAGGCTCACCCTAGTGATCTGTCACGCGATGATTGGCGGGTTATTCGTCCTCGTCCTCGTCCTCGTCCTCGAACGGAGTCGGCTGACATCGAGTACGACGACGAGGACGAGGGAGAGCATTTGGGCGGTATCGAAATTAGTCTATTCAACGCCTTTCGCCGCCAGCCACCTCTCCGCGTCCAGTGCCGCCATGCAGCCGGTGCCGGCGGCGGTGACGGCCTGGCGGTAATAATCGTCGGAGACGTCGCCGGCCGAGAAGACCCCTTCGACGCTCGTCCAGGCGCGGAAGGGGTTGATCCACTTGATGTAGCCCTTGGAGTTGAGCTGGAGCTGGCCCTTGAGGAAGTCGGTGTTGGGCGTGTGGCCGATGGCGGCGAACATGCCGGCGGCTTCCAGTGTCTCGCGCGTATCGTCTACGGTGCTCTTGAGGTTCACGCCGGTGACGAAGTCCTTGCCCAGCACCTCGTCCACGGCGCGGTTCCACTTGACTTCGATCTTGGGATGGTTCAGCACGCGATCCTGCATGATCTTGCTGGCCCGGAAGGCGTCGCGGCGGTGCACCAGGTATACCCGGCTGCCGAAGCGGGTGAGGTAGGTGGCCTCTTCCATCGCGCTGTCGCCGCCGCCGACCACCACCAGCGGCTTGTTGCGAAACATCGGCAAGGCCCCGTCGCACACGGCGCAGGCCGAGACGCCGCGGTTCTTCAGGCGGTCCTCGGAATCCAGCCCCAGGTAGTTGGCCCGGGCACCGCTGGCCACGATCACGGAGAGGGCGTCATGCGTGTCGCCCGACAGGCTCTTGAGCGTGAAGGGATGGCGGGAGAAATCGACCTCCGCGATGTCGTCGGTGATGATCTCGGTGCCGAAGTTCAGGGCCTGCTGCCGCATCAGCTCCATCAGCTCCGGACCGAAGGCGGCCCGCTCGCCGTGGTGCGAATAGAGATGCGCGAGGTTCTCGTACCGATCGGGCGAGCCGGCCAGCGCGCTCTTCATGAAGGCGGCCATCACGCTGGCCTCGACGTGCGGCCAGCCAGGGAAGTTCTCCACCTCGGTGGTGAGGTTCAGTTGCCCGAGTGGGAGCGTGCCCTTGGTCTGGTTGTCGGAGGTGATCGCCCCCTCGAAGACCAGCGGTTGCAGGTTGGCCCGGGCCGCGTATATGGCGGCCGTCCAGCCGGCGGGTCCACTGCCGATAATCACTAGCTTGCGAGTCACGCGGTTGCCTTTCGGAAGAGGGGATTCGCACCAGGGCGCCAGGGGAAAGCGCCTCCAGTCGCCGACATTATAGGAAGGCAGGCCAGGGCGTCCATGCGTGCCCGCCCGGCCGCCTAGGCCGGCCTCGACAACCGCCGTCGCACGCGATGCACAGGCTGCGAATCCAGATCAATCGAGGCGCAGCAAACCCCACGCCAGGCCGAGGAAGCCCAGGCCAAAGCCGCTCAGCACGGCGCAGGCCCGGCCCACGATGGCCAGGTTAGGCGTGTACGTCGGATCGGCGTCGAGCAACTCCCGGTAAGCCTCCAGCGCCCAGCCCTGCGGCGTCAGCAAACTGAAGTGCTGCGCTTGCTCCGGCATCATCTCGCGCGGCAAGACGCAGCCGCCGATCAAGGCCAGGATCAGCACCGGCACCGCGCCGTACAGGGCGACCTGGATTTCGGTGCGAGCCACGGCCGCCACCAGCATGGCCAGGCCCATCGCCGCCAGCGACGTGCAGAAGACCACGGGCAACAACCACAGCACCTGCTGGCCCAGCGACCACGAGTCGGGCCCCCAGCGCATGCCAAAGAGCAACCGGCCCGCCAGCAGCAGGAAGATGCCCTGGCCCAGCGACAGCAGGAAACAGGGGATCAGCTTGCCCAACAGCACCTGGCCGCGCGTCAGCGGCGCAGCCCGCAGCCGCTTGAGCGTCCCCTGGCGGCGCTCGGCGACGAAGATCCAACCGACGTTCATCACCAGGAAGAAGGCGAACATCACCGTGTACGACGGCACCAGCACCTGATAGCGCTGCGCTCCCCGCTTGAGCAGGCCGCTGCCGTCGAGGTTCTTGTACTCCGTCGTCTGGGCCGACTGGCTAGGCGCATCCTGCGCCTTGGTCAGGGCGGCCCAGGTCCGGCCGGTCAGGTTATACTTGCGGAACTGCTCGCGCAAGGCTTCCTGCACTCCGACGCCCACCTTGGCCCGGTAGCTATCCTCAGCAAGCTTCGCGAGGAAGTCCGTGTCGTTCGTAGCGAGCTTCGCGAGGAACTCCTGATCGTTCTTAGTGAGCTTCGCGAGGAACTCCTTGTCGTTCTTCGCAAACTCAGCGAGAAATTTCAACGCGTCGTTGAGGGAAGCCTTGTCGTCTTGCAGCTTGATCCGGTTCAAAGCGAAGATGAATTTCGCTCCGCCCGGCACGGGCAGCCGCACCTTGTCGCCCAGCAGGGCGATGAACTCCTTCTCGCTCAGCTTCTCGAACGCCCGGCTGATCATCCAGGGCATCAGCACGCGCAGCATCGTCACCTGCACCACCTGCTCGATGATCGAGCCGGCGGCCGGCTGCTTGCCGTCCTTGAGCAAATCGACATCCACCTTGGTCAAGTCCACACCGTCGCGATAGAAGGGATTGATCCCATCGGCCAGGAACGAGCACGTGCCCACTTTCTCGCTGAACGTGGGCCGAAGGATCACGATCGCCGCCCGGCGGTGGAAATCGATCAACTCGCGGGCCGCCGGCTCGTCTGGGACGATCTCGACCTTGATGCCGGACGTCTCGGCCAGGTCGCGCTGCACCACCTGGGCCCAGGTCAGCTTCTGGTGCGAGCCGTCCTCCGCCTCAAAGGGCGACTCGCCCCGGTCCAAGTCAACCAGCGAGATCCGCAGCTTCTCGTCGCTCTTCTGGCCGAAGCCCTCGCCCAAGAGCAGGCCCAGCACCAGGATGAACAGCAGCGGCATCGCCAGCAGGATCAGCGCCGCCAGGCGGTCGCGCAGCAGCAGGCGGATTTCCTTGGCCGCCAGGGTCCAGATGGCCTTCATGGTCGCCTCTTGTTCTTAGGGGCTATCGAGAACCGCGTCAGCACCTCGGCTGCTGCGGAGCAGCCGGGGTGCTTTGCCCGCCCTCAATCGCGCAGCTCCCGCCCGGTTAGGTGCAGGAAGACGCGCTCCAGGTTTGGTTCCTCGATCTCCAGGCCGACGAGCTCTGTCTGCGTTTCGTGGAGCGCCGAGATCAGCCGAATGACGGCGGCCTTGACGTCGCGGCAATGCAGCTCCACCAGGACCGCGGTGCCGGCTTGCCCCGCCTGGCCCTCGACCTCGATCAACCGCGCGTCGGGCATCTCGTTGATCCGGGCCCGCAGCGCCGGCGTCAGGGCCGGCACCCGGAAGCGGATCACGCCATCCAGCTCCTTCAGCAGGTTCGGTAGCGTGTCGCAGGCGCGCAGCCGGCCCTGGTCCATGATGCCAATGCGCGGGCAGAGCGTCTGCACCTCTTCCATGTAATGACTGGTGTAGATGATGGTCGTCCCCGCCGCGTTGAGGCGGCGGACCTCGTCGAAGATGCGGCTGCGCGACTGAGGATCGACGCCGACGGTCGGCTCGTCCAGCAGCAGCAGCCGGGGCCCGTGGACCAGGGCGCAGCCCAGGTTGAGCCGCCGCTTCATGCCGCCGGAGAAGGTCCGCACTCGCGAATCGGCGCGCTCGGTCAGGCCGACTGCGGCCAGAATCTCGTCCACCCGCCGCCCGAGTTCCACGCCGCCCAGACCGTACAATTCGCCGAAGAAGACCAGGTTTTCGCGGGCCGACAGCTCCTCATAGACCGCCAGCTCTTGCGGCACAATCCCCAGCAGCGGCCGAACCGCGCGATTGCCTGGCGTGACCACCTCGCCCAGCAGCCGAACCTCGCCGCCGCTGGGCTCCAACAGGCAGGAGATGATCGACAAGAGCGTGGTCTTGCCCGCGCCGTTGGGGCCGAGCAAGCCGAACATCTCGCCGGGTGCGACGTCAAAGCTGACGCCGTCCAAAGCCCGAATCGGGCCATAGCTCATGTGCAGGTCGCGGACTTCCAGCAGCGGCGTCGTCATGTCAATCAATAATAGCCTCTTACCCCGCCTAGTGCTCCGTCACGCTATCGACGCTGGCGCTCGTTGTGGGCTTCCGCGCTTTGGCCTTCAGCGAGTTTGTGCCGATGATCTACTTCGGCATGCTGGTCAGCCTGGCCATGCTCGGCGGCATGCTGGGCAACCTCGTAGCTCTGCCGCTGCTGCTGCTGCTGCTGCGCCTGCTGATGCGGAACAAAAGGGCCGCGGCGAGCGTCTAGCAGCATAGAACGTATCGACGAGTGTTGTTCGGTTGACGGGGCCGACCTATAATTGGGTAGCGGCAAATATCCCGTGCGGGTCGCGGAACGAATTCCGTAGCGGATATGCCGAAGGGAGCAGGAGATCGGGCGCTTGTCGCAAAAGCCAAAGATTCTGTTTGTCGGCAATTCCCAGAAGCCACAGGGGGAATTGCTCTCGCAGCTTGGACAAGCCCTGACCGTCGAGCAGGTCGGCACTCCGATCCGCGCCCTGGCACGACTGGCCCATGAAGTGTTCGATGCCGTGTGCGTGACCGGCGAGCATCTGTCGAGTGCCGCCCAGTGGGGGCACTTTCTTCAGCACGAGCGCATCTTGCAGGAGATGCCCGACGGGGTCGTGCTGTTAGACGGCGAGAACATCATCCTCTGGGGCAACCAGCGGATGAGCCAGTGGGCCGGGCACGACAACATCGTCGGCTGCAACTTCTACAAGGTGCTGGACAACGCGGAAATCCTGGGGCCGGATTTTTGCCCGTTCCACACGGCGCTGGCCGGGCAGCCAAGCACCTCGATGCTGCGAACCCACGGCAACCGCTATTACGAGGTCCACGCCGCCGCCATCCGCGACGGCGAAGAGCCGACGCAACGAGAGCCAACGCAGCGGCTGATCGTCACCGTCCGCGACGTGACGCAGGAAATGCAGCAGCGGCAGAAGCTCACCGCAATTCACAAGGCGGGCATCGAGCTGGCCGACCTGAAGCCCGACGAGATGCTCGACATGTCGGTCGAGGAGCGGGTCGAGCTGCTCAAGTCGAACGTCCTGCACTTCACCAAGGACACGCTGCACTACGACGTCGTGGAGATTCGTCTCCTGGACGGCGAGACCGGCCGGCTGGAGCCGCTGCTGGAAGTCGGCATGACGCCCGAGGCCGCGAAGCGCGATCTGTTCGCCCTGCCGCAGAACAACGGCGTGACCGGCTTCGTGGCCACCAGCGGCAAGAGCTATCTGTGCGAAGACGCGACGCAAGACCCGCTGTATATCGAGGGCTCTCACGGGGCCAAGAGTTCGTTGACCGTGCCGCTGATCTTCCACGACGAGGTCATCGGCACGTTCAACGTGGAGAGCCCCACGCCGCGGGCGTTCACCGAGAGCGACCTGCAATTCGTGGAGATCTTCTGCCGCGACCTGGCCGTGGCCCTCAATACGCTCGACTTGCTGGCGGCCGAGAAAGCGTCCACGGCGTTCAAGAGCGTCGAGGCCATCCACAGCGCCGTCGCCTTGCCGGTGGACGAGATCCTCAACGACGCGGTCAACCTGATGGAGCAGTTCATCGGCCACCGCTCCGAAGTGTCCGATCGCTTACGAAACATCCTCAAGAATGCCCGCGACATCAAGCAGGTGATCCAGAAGGTGGGCCGCAAAATGGCCCCCACCACCGCGCACCCGCAGCTCTGGCAGACCCAAGATCGGCCCAAGCTGCGAAACCGGCAGATCCTGGTGGTGGACGCCGATGAGTCGGTCCGCAGCTCGGCCCACGCCCTGTTGGAGCGCTATGGCTGTAACGTGGAGACGGCCCACAACGGCGCGGAGGCCGTGTGCATGGTCCGCAGCGGCCATTCCGGCACGGACTACGGCTGCATCATCGCCGACATCCGCCTGCCGGACATGAGCGGCTACGACCTGATGCTCAAGCTGCAAGAGGTTGTCACGCCGCTGCCGCTGGTGCTGATGACCGGCTTCGGCTACGATCCGGGCCACTCGATCGTCAAGGCCCGCCAGGCCGGCCTCAAGGGAGTGCTCTACAAGCCGTTCCGGCTGGACCAGTTGCTGGACACGGTGGAGAGCATGGTGGGCTAGGGTCGTGGTGGGCTAGTGTAGCCATCTCGCTCCGCGAGATGAATCCCTTGACCCGCGGAGCGAGTCGTCCACCCCGTCAAGCGACGGCAACGGTGCTGAGACGGCAATCCGGAGGTCATTGCATGCTGGCCTTCTTCGGTCTGGGCCCCACGGAGTTGATCATCTTGGCAGCCATGGGGCTGGTGCCGCTCGTCGTCATAGTCGTCGTGCTGATGGCAGTCCGAAGATCGAGTTCCTCCGGGCGGGGCGACTCGTCTCAAATGGCGACTTGCTCCGCCTGCGGTCTCTCGATCTCGCGTGCCGCCGCCGCCTGTCCGCAGTGCGGTCATCCGAATCAACCACAACCGCCGATCCGCGGGTAGCGATGCCGCATGCTTTGGGCCGTTGTCATCGTTACCGTCGCAGCCGTCGCGGGACACCTGGCCCTCGGCGTATTCCTGAATAACCGTCTGCATGCCACCGGCTGGCCGCGGCCGCTGACCAAGATCCTATCGGCCGCATCTCACACGTTCACTTCCCTCGGCGCGCTGGGTGTGGCCTGGTGGTGTCTCGTGGCGCTGCCCGGCATCCGGCCGACCGATCCGGAAGTTTCGCTCGCTTGGCTCGCGGCAGCGTACGCGGCGGTTTGCTGCCTGGTGGCCATGGGGCCGCTGCCGCTCTCGCTTTGGCAGCGGCGGAGATATCGGCCACCCGCGGCGCTGATCTCCAATCACTCGACGCTGCTCGACCTGTCGCGACAAGAGGAAGGAGCCGGGCTCCTCGGTCCCGGCTGGCGGCGCTGGCTCGTGCGGCTGCCGGGCAACGAAATCTTGCGGGTCGAAGTCAATGAAAAG
>JBGQHD010000170.1:0-8257 GCA_041497795.1 Planctomycetia bacterium | reverse complement strand
CGAAGAACCCACGCGACCTGGGCAGTTACGGGCCGAAGCTCTATTGCCTGTCGGGCCACGTGAACCGGCCCGGCTGTTATGAGGCGCCGTTGGGCATCACCTGCCGGCAATTGATCGACGAGTACGGCGGCGGGGTGTGGCAAGGCCGCAAGGGCAAGGCCGCCATTCCCGGCGGCATCAGCATGGGCCTCTTCACCGAAGCCGAGTTCGACACGCCGCTGGATTTCAACGGGCCGGGCAAGGTCGGCTGCCTGGGCCTGGGCACGGCGGCCGTGGTGGTCATGGACGAGACCACGAGCATGATCGACTTCCTGCACAACAGTTGCCGGTTTTTCGCCCACGAAAGCTGCGGCCAGTGCACACCCTGCCGCGAAGGCACAAGCTGGGCGCTGCGGATGCTGGAGCGCATCAAGGCCGGCCGAGGACGGCTGCGGGACCTGGACCTGCTGTTGGAGATTGCCGACACGATCGGCATCATCCCCGGCACCACGATCTGCGGCCTGGCCGACGGCGCGGCCTGGCCGATGAAGAACGCGATCCGCAAGTTTCGCGGCGAGTTTGAAGACTACATCAAGCGCACGAATCCGCAGGGATATATGGAGACGCGGGCGGTGGAGGCGCTGGAGTTGGTAGGGTTGCAGTGATCCCTCGTTCCCAGGCTCTGCGTGGGGAACGCCAGCGTTGCCGCTCTGCGGCGAGCGATAGTGGTTGAAAGGGAAAGTAGTTGAAGTAGGCGACGCGTGAGCTAATGACTCGCCGCGGAGCGGCGGTGCTCTCGTTCCCACGCAGAACGTGGGAACGAGAAGGGGAAGCGATGGGCAAAGTCCTCGTCAATAACATCGAAGTCGAAGTCGGCGACCACGAGCGCTTGAACGGCATCCAAGCCGCCAAGCGCGCCGGCGTGGACGTGCCGCACTATTGCTGGCACGCGGGGCTGTCTGTTGTGGCCAGTTGCCGCATGTGCCTCGTCGAGACCGGCACGCGTCATCCGCAGACCGGCGCCGTGCAGATGATGCCCAAGCTGGTGCCGGCCTGCCAGACGCCGGCCAAGGACGGCACGGTGTTCGTCACCGAGAGCGACAAGATTACGCAAGCCCGCGCGTTCGTGGAAGAGGGGCTGCTGATCGACCACCCGATCGATTGCCCGATCTGCGACAAGGCCGGCGAGTGCTATTTGCAAGACTATCACTTCGAGCACGGGCAAGAGGAGCGCCGAGCCGACATCCGCCCCTTCACCAGTCGCAAGCGGCCGATGGGGGACACGGTGATGCTGTTCGTCGATCGCTGCGTGATGTGCAGCCGGTGCGTGCGGTTTTGCCGCGAGATCTCCGGAACCAGCGAGCTGATGGTCACGGGCCGCGGCAGCCACGAGGAGATCGACGCGCTGCCCGGCTACCCGCTGGCCAACAAGCTCTCGGGCAACGTGGTCGATCTGTGCCCGGTCGGCGCCTTGGGGGACCGCGACTTTCTCTACAGCCAGCGGGTGTGGTTCATGAAGAGCCACGTCCAGGTGTGCACGGGCTGCTCGACCGGCTGCTCGGTGTGGGTGGACGAGAACCAGGACCGCGTCTATCGGCTGCGGCCGCGCGAGAACCGGCACGTCAATCAGTGGTGGATGTGTGACGACGGGCGGCACGGCTTTCATTACGTGCACGATCCCAAGCGCGTGGTGGGCGCCCGGCGGCGCGACGGCCAGAGCTACGTGAATATCGGATGGTCCGAGGTCGCCAAGCAACTTCCCGATCGGCTTGGCCGGGCGTGGCGGCTGGCGGCCGTGTTGTCGCCGCATCTGACGGTCGAGGAAGCGTACCTGCTGGCCAAGTTGGTACGGCAGTGCGATCCGCAGGCCCTGCTGGCGATGGGGCCGGTGCCGGTGGTCGGCGAGGACGAGCGGTTCAAGAGTGGCTTCACGATCCGCGCGGAGAAGTGCCCCAACCGCCGCGGCGTCGAGCAGATCGTGCGGCACTTCATGGGCCGCGACGTCGGCTTTGAAGATTTGCTGAGCGAGCTGGCGGCCAGCGGCATCCGCGGCGTCTGGCTCACCGGCGGGTATCCCGAGCCGTGGATCGACGAGCGTTCGGCGCAGCAGCTCTTCGGCCTGGATGTGCTCGTCGTGCAAGACATTTTCACCTCGCCGCTGTGGGAGCATGCCGATTTCCAATTGCCTGGCGCGGCCTTCCCCGAGCGCGAAGGATCGTACGTCAACCACGACGAGCGGCTGCAAACGGTCGATTGGGCGATCCGCCCGCCGGCCGGGGCGCGCGTGGAGGGGAGCGTCTATTGGCGGCTCCTCCAAATGCCCGGCCTGTACCGGGCGCGAACCGTGATGGAGGAAATTGCGACAGTGATTCCGTACTTTGCCCCGGCGGCCGGCGGCGTGCCGGCGGATGGCGTTGACCTGCTGACGGCGGCGGCGCGATAGTAGGGCATGCGGCCTTGAACTTTGAGCGGAGTCGAATACATGAGCACTGTCGCCTACGCACACATTGAGATCACGCCCGAAGGCGTCCCCATCATCTCCGGCACGCGGACGAAGGTCATCGAAGTGGCGCTGGACCGTATCGCATATCATTGGGACGCCGACGAGATGCATCGCCAGCACCCCCATTTGAGCCTGGCTCAGATCTACGCCGCGCTGACGTACTACTACGATCATCAGGAGGAGATGAACCGAGAAATCGAAAGGCAGTTGGATGAGGTCGCCGCGTTTCGCGCGAAGCTGGGGGACTCCACCGTTCGCATCAAGCTGAAGCAAAAGGGCTTGTTGAAGTGAGCGTCCCGCTCTACCTGGACCACCACGTTCCAGAAGGCGTTCGAGACGGCCTGCGGGATCGGGGCGTCGATGTTGTGACCGCGTACGCGGATGCCCGAGCTGATGCGGAGGACGAGGCCGTTCTGGAGCGCGCCACGCAGCTTGGCCGCCTGCTCTACTCGCAAGACAAGGATTTCCTTCGGATCGCAAGCCAATGGATGAAAGACGGCCGTGAATTCGCGGGCCTGGCGTATGCCCATCAGTTGTCGATCACCATCGGAGAAGCCGTGCACGATCTCGAATTGATCGCCAAGGCCTGCGATCCATCCGACGTCTCCAACCGGGTTCAGTTCCTGCCGTTCCGGTCGCCTGCCTGACCCATGCTCGAAGCCCTCATCAAAATCGTCGTCCTCGTCGTGGCCCTGCCGACGGCCGTGATGTTCCTGGTGCTCCTGGAACGTCGCATGGCCGCCTGGATTCAGGACCGCCGGGGGCCGAACCGCGTCGGCATCCCGCTCACGAAGATCCGCCTGTTCGGCCTGGGCCAGCCGCTGGCCGACGGGCTGAAGTTCCACTTCAAGGAGGAATACACGCCCGCCCACGTCGATCGGTTCCTCTACACGCTGGCGCCGATTTCGCTCTTGGCTGCCGGGCTGGCGACCTTCGCGGTCATTCCCTTCGGCAGCGTCTGGCCGCGCGGCGATGGGACGATGATCAAGTTCGTGGTCGCGCCCGGCGTGGACGTGGGCCTGGTGTATGTGTTCGCGCTGTCGAGCATCGCCGTCTATGGCATCATCCTCGGCGGCTGGGCCAGCAACAACAAATACGGCTTCCTGGGCGCGCTGCGGAGCAGTGCCCAGCTCATCGCCTACGAAATCCCGCTGGGGCTGGGCATTCTTGGCGTGATCTTGACGTCCGACTCGTTGCGGCTCGATCGCATCATCGAACAACAGGCCAAGACCGGCGTGTGGAACGCCTTCTCGCAGCCGATCGGGTGCTTCGTGTTCCTGGTGGCCGCCTGGGCCGAGGCCGCGCGGCTGCCTTTCGACTTGCCCGAGGCCGAGCAAGAGCTGGTCGGCGGCTACCACACCGAATACGCCGGCATGAAGCTGATCATGTACGCCACGACCGAGTTCCTGCACATGGTCACCGCGGCGTTCCTGATCGTGATCCTGTTCCTGGGCGGTTGGCACCTATGGGGGCTGACCGGCTCGGGGCAAAAAGACATCGATTGGGTGACGGCGCTGCTGCGCGTGGCAGTGCTCTTCCTCAAGGTCTTCGGCGTGATCCTGTTCTTCATGCTCGTCCGCTGGTCGTGGCCGCGGTTTCGGTTCGATCAGTTGATGAACCTGGCCTGGAAAGTGATGCTGCCGCTGGGCATGGTCAATCTGGTGCTGGTCGCGGCTGTGATGGAGTTCGTGCCCCGCGCGATGAGCGATCACCCGCTGGCCCTCATCGCCGGCATGTGGGCGATCGCGCTGGTGACGTGGCTGGTGACGGCCGTCGTCTCGCCGTCCAGCAGCGGCAATCAACCGCGAGTCGGCGAGGAATGGTAAAGAGGAAACAACCACGAATAACACGAATAGCACGAATGAGAGGGACGCACCGCATCTCTATCTCTGCGCACGGTGGGGCTGGAGCGAGTAACCAACGATGACATGGGTGAGCCTAGCGCGACCGAGCCGCAACTAAACTAAACTAAACTAAGGTTATGGCCCGCGAATTACGCGAATTGACGCGAAAGGTTCTTATTCGCGTCAATTCGCGTGATTCGCGGGCAGACAGGTGAGTGTCATGCGTCGCTATGTCTATCAGCCGGACGTGTTATGAGTCTATTCGTGTAATTCGTGGTTGTCCGTATTCGTGCTTGTGATGACGCGATTTCGCCTTCGGATGTAGATATCATGCAACCCGACGATCCCGCGATCCAATGGGTCGAGGAGCCGAAGCTCGGCCTGACGGGCAAGATGTACTTGCCGCTGGTCGTGCAGGGGCTGACGACCACGGCCCGGCACCTCTTCAGCGCGAAGGTGACGGTAAGCTATCCGGACGTCGAGCCAAAGATCGAGAACCCGCTGATCTATCGCGGCGTGCACCGTTTGAACCGCGACGAACAGGGGCGGGTGAAGTGCGTGGCGTGCTTCCTGTGCGCCACGGCCTGCCCGGCCCATTGCATCGACATCATCGCCGAGGAAAGTCCCTGGCCGGACCGCGAGAAGTACCCGCAGAGCTTTACGATCGACGAGCTGCGCTGCATCTATTGCGGGATGTGCGAGGAGGCTTGCCCGGTGGATGCCATCGAGTTGACGAGCCTGTATAACCTCATCGGCCGCAGCCGTGAGGAGATGGTGTTCGATAAGGAGAAGCTGCTGAGCGTGTACGACCAGACGAAGGACGCCGAGCCGATGCCGTCGGCCACTATGGAAAGAACTGCGGGAGGAACGCTGTGAGCCGCGACGGCTGGATCTACGCCCTGGCCACGTTGAGTGGGGCCGTCGGCCTGTGGCTGATGCTGCCGCGAGGCCGCTCCGCGGGACGCGGCCTGGGCGTGCTGTTGGCCGCGGTGAGCCTGGGGCTGTTCGGGTACTGCGTGCCGATGATTGGCGGCGTCGGCGATTGGCTAGGTCAAAGCCAGTTTCTGGTGTTGGCCGGCATTACGGTGGTCAGCGCGATCGCGGCGGTGACGTTTCGCAACCCGGTCTACTGCGCGGTTTGGTTCGGGCTGACGTTGCTGGGCACCGCCGGGCTAATGCTCTGGCAAGGGGCCCAGTTCTTGGCCGTGGCGACCATCGTGGTCTATGCCGGCGCGATCCTGGTGACACTGCTCTTCGTGCTGATGCTGGCCAATCCGGCCGGCTCGGCCGAGTACGATCGCCTGAGCTGGGAGGCCCCGCTGGCCGCCACGATCGGCATGGTGATCGTGGGGGTGTTGACGATCACGCTGCGCGGCGCGCTTTCCGGAGAGACGATCAAGGACGTGGCCCCGACGGATGCCTCCCGCTCCGAGGTACTCCACAGCGAGCACGTGGCCCGGCTGGGGGCCGAGCTGTTCAGCCGGCACCTGATCTCCGTGGAGCTGGCCGGCACGCTGCTGCTGGTGGCGCTCGTGGGGGCCGTGGCGATCGTCGTCCACACGCGCTCAGGCTCGAAGGCTTCGGCGGCCGCGCCGCAGCCCTCGCCCGAGCGGCCCGCCGCCGGCCCCCGCGCCAGGCAGGAGGCTGCCCATGAATGAAGTCTCGCTCCTGCACGGCTATCTGATCGTCGGCGCACTGTTGTTCGGCATCGGGCTGGTTGGCTTCATGAGCCGGCGGAACCTGATCGTCATGTTCCTGGCGGTCGAGATGATGCTGCAAGGCGTCGCGCTGAGCCTAGTGGCCTGGGGCCGCTACTACAACGATTGGGGCGGCCAGATTCTGGTGATCTTCATCCTGGCGGTCGCCGCCTGTGAAGCAGCGATCGCCATGGCGCTGGTGCTGATGCTGTTCCAGCGCAAAGGGAACCTGGACGTCGTCGCCTGGCAGTCGCTGCGCGAAGCGAACCAGCCGGAGTACGTGGAGGAGGAGGAGTCGCTGCTCGCCCCGGAGGACCAGCCGTTGTGGCCCCGGCTGACGCCCGCCGGCGTGGAGCCGGAGCAGCCGGCCGAGGAGAACTACCGCAGCCACGTGTGAGGCCGCGGACCCCTCTCCCCCTTGGGGAGAGGCCGGGTGAGGGGCGTTTTTTTGGATTGCCCCTCACCCCAACCCTCTCCCCGGGGGGGAGAGGGAGCTATGAAGCTGACTTTCGTCATTCGTCATTCCGTCATTCGTCATTACTGCACGGATGTCCCAATTCGACGCACTCATCTGGTTGGTCCCCGGTCTGCCCTTGGCAGCGGCGCTCTTGACCGCGCTCTTGGGCAAGCGCGTGCTGCGCGGCCAGAGCCACTGGCCGGTGGTCCTCGCGCTGGGCGGTTCGATGGTCATTAGCCTGGTCCTAGTGGCCAAGGTGCACCAGTTCGCGAAGGAGGAAGCTCATGCGGAACACGTGACTCCGCCGCTCTGGACCTGGGCCTCCATCGATCACGCGCATCCCGGAGATACGTCGAACAAACCTCAGGGAGCCCAACAAGTCGGCAACCAGCCATTCCGCGTCGAGATCGCCCTGCGCGCCGATCCGCTCACGGCGGTGATGCTGGTCATGGTCACCTTCGTGTCGCTGCTGGTGGCCATCTACTCCATCGGTTACATGCACGGCGATCCCGGCTATTGGCGGTTCTTCAGCTACATCGCGCTCTTCGTCTTTTCGATGACGATGCTGGTGTCGGTGAGCAACTTCCTGTTGCTGTACGTGTTTTGGGAGGCCGTGGGCGTTTGCAGCTATCTCCTGATCGGCTTCTGGTTTCACAAGCCGGCGGCGGCGGCGGCCGGCAAGAAGGCCTTTCTGGTGAACCGCGTCGGCGACTTTGCCTTCGCCTTGGGAGTGTTCCTGATCTGGATGACGTTTGGGACGTTGGACTTCCACGATCCCCTGCCCGGCGCCGCCGGTGGCAAGCCTGGCGTGCTGGGGCACGTTTTTCTCGCGCACGGATACGACCGCGAGATGGCGAGCGCGATGGTGCTGATCTGCCTGCTGCTCTTCGGCGGCGCCTGCGGCAAGAGCGCGCAGTTCCCGCTGCACGTGTGGTTGCCCGACGCCATGGAAGGCCCCACGCCGGTCAGCGCCCTGATCCACGCGGCCACGATGGTCACCGCCGGCGTCTATCTGGTGGCCCGTTGCGCTCCGCTGTTCCTGGCCGGCGATCTCAACTCGGCCCATTACGTCGTCGCGGCCGTCGGCACGCTGACGGCTTTCCTGGCGGCGGTGATCGCCCTGACGCAGACCGACCTGAAACGCATTCTGGCGTACTCCACCATCAGCCAATTGGGTTTCATGTTCCTGGGCCTGGGCACGATGACGGTCGCCGGCATCACGGCGGGCATGTTCCATCTGTTCACGCATGCGTTCTTCAAGGCCCTGCTGTTCCTCGGCGCGGGCAGCGTGATGCACGCGATGGGGGGCGTAATCGACATCCGGCAGTTCGGCGGGCTGCGGAAGAAGCTGCCCGTCACGCACCTCACCTTTCTGATCGGCTGCCTGGCGCTGGCCGGCTTTCCGCTGCTGGCGGGCTTTTGGAGCAAGGACGCCATCCTGGCCGCGGTCTACGACAAGGCTGCCGGCGGTCACGATCCGGTCGATGGTTACGTCTTCTGGCCGCTGCTCGTGGGCGCGGTCGTTACCTCGCTGCTGACTGCGTTTTATACGTTCCGCGCGTTCTTCCGCACGTTCTATGGGCCGGAGCGCATCCCGCCCGAGGCCGGACACCACGCTCACGAGTCGCCCGGCGTGATGACCATTCCGCTCTTGCTTCTGGCGGGCTTCGCCGCCGGGGCGGGGCTGTTCGTGTTCATCTATCCCGATTTCCTGGCCCTGGCGCCATCGCTGGAGTACGTGGCGCGGCGCTCGCCGGCAGAGGCCGAGCACTCCCAT
>JBGQHD010000169.1:0-8270 GCA_041497795.1 Planctomycetia bacterium | reverse complement strand
TGGGCTACCACGCGGTGGAGGGCGCCGTCCACGTGCACGACCTGCAGGCCACGATCCTGCACGCCCTGGGGCTGGATCACGAGGCGCTCACCTTCCGCCACCAGGGTCGCGATCATCGCTTGACGGATGTTGCCGGCGAAGTTGTGCGGAAGGTGTTTGCGTGAGGGTGAGTCGTCCGCGTGCGTCAGAAGCCCGGCTTCTCCAAGAAGCCGGGCTTCTTCGCGTGGCTTCTTTCACGTCAAATGGACACAATGGCCCGCCGCAAGAAGTTGACCCTCGCCACTTCGAGGGATAGGTTTGAGAATAGTCACCTTCGCGCCCGCGCCGCCGCCCATGGCTCTTACCTATTTCAAGCGCTACCGCATGGAGCTGCATCTCCGCCACTGGGCGGAACAGCTCCTCGCGCCGCCGGCCGGCTATCGCCTGCTGGCCTGGGACCCCGCGCTGCTGCGGGCGCACGCCGACGTGAAGTACCGCTGCTTTCAGCACGAGCTGGACGCCAATATCTTCCCCTGCTTCGGCAGCCGCGACGGCTGCCAGCGGCTGATGCACGAGATCAGCCAGCGTCAAGGATTCATCCCGCAGGCGACGTGGCTGCTGACCTACCCCGGCCCGCGCGGCGACGATTTCTGCGGCACCATCCAAAGCGTGCGGGAAGCGGCCGACCTGGCCTCGCTGCAAAACATCGGCGTCACGCCCGAGCACCGCGGGCAAGGGCTGGGCACCGTGCTCATCCACCAGGCCCTGTGCGGCCTTCGAGAGGCCGGCCTGGGCCGCGTCTACCTGGAAGTGACCGCCCAAAACGACGGCGCCGTGCGGCTCTACCAGCGCCTCGGTTTCGCCAAAGTCCGCGTGCTGTACAAGACGCAGGAGCTGGTGGCCTGCTCGTAGTCAGGAGACAGGACCACGGGATCAGGGGTCAGAGTCTGAACACGGAAGACTTGGGGACAGAAACGGCGCGCCCCAGTGACCGAAACGGAAGACTTCGGCACGCATCCGCACGATCGTGGTCGTTCTGCTTGTGTCGGGCGGTTTTTCCGCACATGATGCTGGTCGCTCGCAGGGGTGGCCGCGAGCGGAACCTTTCCTGCCGGGCGTGCCAGTCGTGGAACTTGCGCCAGCCGCAGGCGTCTAATCGTCGCGCGATCGTTCGAGAACTCCTGCTAGAACTCATCCAGCCGTGATCCAAGGGAGGCGGAAAATGTTAGGGCGCGCTACGCTCGTGGCCGTGGGTCTGATCGTCGTTGCCGCGGCCCCGGCCTTCGCTCAGAACAAGAAGCCGGTCAGGCCGCCGACGAAGAAGGTATTCCAGGCCCAGAACGTTCAGCAGGCGATCGCCCAAAACGACCTGCCGCGCCTCAAGCAGTTGCTGGAGGACAAGCCCGAGCTGCTCAACCAGCGGGACGCGGGCCAAGGCTACGCCCCGCTGCACTGGGCGGTGTCGAACAACCGCCCGGAAATCGCCAAGTACCTGATCTCCAAGGGGGCCGATGTCAACCTCAAGTCCATCTACAACTATACGCCGCTGCATTTCGCGGCCATGAACCGCAACAAGGAAATGATCGCAGCCCTGCTGGACAAGAAGGCCAACGTCAACGCCCAGGATAATGGAGGTTTCACGCCGCTCATGCACGCCATGCAATATGGCGGCGGCGACACCAGCAGCATGGATCTGCTGATCAAGGCGGGCACAGACGTGAACCTGGCGACGACTGGCAAGCAAACGCCGCTGCACATGGCCTGCCAATACGGCTACGACAAGGCGGTGCTCTTGCTGCTGGACAAGGGGGCCAATCCCAACGCCCAGGACAGCAATCAAGGCACGCCGCTCTTCTACGCCGCCCAGCGGAACAGCCCGACCCTGGTCAAGGCCCTGCTGGATAAGAAGGCCGACGCCAAGACCCGCACGAGCTACGGCCAAGGCGCGCTGCACCAGGCGGCGGCTAACGGCTCGACGGAATCGGTCGATCTGCTCATCAAGGCCGGCGGGGAAGTCAATCTCCGCGACAACGGCGGCAATACGCCGCTAATCTACGCCTGCCAGAACGGCCGGGCCGATACGGTGCGAGCGCTGCTGAAGAACGAGGCGGACCTCAAAACCGCCAATCAGAGCAAGTATACGCCGCTGCATATGGCCTGCCAGGGCGGGCACGCCGAGGTGGTCAAGGAGCTGCTGGCCAAAGAGGCCGACGTCGCCGCCGCCGGCACCGACGGCAATACGCCGATCCATCTGGCGGCGCAGAACGGCAACCGGGACGTGATCGCCGCACTGCTCAAGCAGGGGGCCGACGCCAACGTCAAGAACAAGCAAGGCCAGACGCCGCTGCAAATCGCGGTCAAAGGGGACCGCCGGCCGGCCGTGGACGAGTTGATGCCGGTCTCCAAGGACATCAGCGTCAATCCGCTGAGCGGCGAAACGCTGTTCCACTGGTCCGCCCGCAACGGCCTGGACAAGTCGATCGCCGCGCTGCTGGAGCGCAAAGACGCCGAGCCGCACAAGGCCGACAAGCAAGGTCACACCGCGCTGTACCTGGGCTGCGAAGGCGGCCACGCCAAGGTCGTGAAGCAGCTTCTGGAGACGAAGCCGGAGCTGACGCACCGGTTCGACGGCAAAGAGACCATCCTGCACGTGGCCGCTTGGAACGGCCACTCGGCGGTCGTCGATGAGTTGCTCGCCGCCAAGGCCGACGTCGAGGCCACCGACGACAGCGGCTACACCCCGCTGCACATGGCGGCCTGGAACGGGCACGCCGGCGTGGCCGCCGCCCTGCTGGCGGCCGGAGCCAAGGCCACCTGCAAACAGGGCCAATACACGCCGCTGCACGCCGCGGCCTGGAACGGCCACGCGGCGGTGGTCAAGCTGCTGCTGGAGCACAAGGCCGACCTGGAGGCCAAGGACGAGGACGGCTACACGCCGCTGCACAAGGCCGCCTGGAAGGGGCACCTCGAAGCCGTCAAGGCGCTCGTCGCCGCCGGCGCCGACGTGAACGCCAAAGACATCGACGGCTACACGCCGCTCACCAAGGCCAACAGCGCCAAGAAAAAGGACGTGGCGGAGTTCCTCTCGGCCAACGGGGCGAAGTAGCGCGCCCCGTGGGGCACGTCGTGGGGCACGTTTACAAACGTGCCCGCGACTTCCTCTCCCCTTTGGGGGAGGGCCGGGTGAAGGGCAATTCGCCGCGACGCGCCGCCCAACGTAGGCAGAGAGTCTCCAAGAACTGCTGATCTCCTCGATGCGCGCACCACGATTCGGGCACGTTGAAAACGTGCCCCACGGTCTAGGCCGACGTTGGCTCCCCCGCTTGCTGATCGCATGGCTTGCTGCCTGTTGGCTGGCCTGCGCGCCGGCAGGGTCAGCGCGCAGCGACGAGAAGTTCCCGCCCGAGCTGGTTCGCTTCCAGCCCTACGAGAAGAACCCCGTGTTCAAGGCCGCCGGGCCGGGCCACTGGGACGCGCGCATCCGCGAGCGGGGCTGGATTCTCCGCGACGGCGATCGCTGGCAGCTTTGGTATACCGGCTACGAGGACAAGCCGGGCGCGCCGATGATGCTCGGCTACGCCACCAGCCGCGACGGGCTCACCTGGACCCGCCACGAGGGCAATCCGATCTACAAGGAGCACTGGGTCGAGGACATGATGGTGGTCCGCCACGACGGCACCTATTACATGTTCGCCGAAGGGCGCGACGACCGCGCGCAGCTTCTCACCTCCAAGGACGGCCTCCACTGGAAGCGCGAGGGGCAGCTCGATATCCGCCGCAGCGACGGCCGGCCGATCGCCGAGGGCCCCTACGGCACGCCCACCGCCTGGCTCGAGGGCGGCGTGTGGCACCTCTTCTACGAGCGCAGCGACAAGGGCGTCTGGCTGGCCAAGAGCCGCGACCTGAAGACCTGGACCAACGTCTCGGATGAGCCGGTGCTGCGGCCCGGGCCGGGCGACTACGACAAAGAGATGATCGCCCTCAATCAGATCATCCGGCACGGCGGCCGCTACTACGCCTATTACCACGGCACCGGCGAGACGGGCAAGCGGCGGCACTGGACCACGAACGTGGCCACCTCGACGGACCTCGTGCACTGGGAGAAATACTCCGGCAACCCGCTGCTGCCCGTCGAGGCCAACAAGTCGAGCGGCATTCTCGTCCACGACGGCAAGCAGTTCCGGCTGTACACGATGCACGACGAAGTGCACGTGCACTTCCCGACTGGGAAGCGTGAGTAGGGTCCGCTGTGCGGACCGGCGAGCGTCGCGGCGTAAGCCCGACGTGGTTGGCGATTCGCACGTCGGGCTCACGCCTCGACGCTCGCCATTGGTGCCGCTCGGCTCGCGGCACCTACTTCACCGCAGCCTTATCTGGCGCGAAAAGTCGGCCCGGTCGCCGTTGGCCCGGGCTACCTCCGTGACGCGGGCTTGCTGCTGGGCCACCTCGAACGGCAGGCTCGTGTCCAGCAGGCCCAGGTCGTAGGCCACGCGGTCGGCCCTGCCGGATAGCAGCAGCCGCAGCCCTACTGGCACGAGCGACGGCGAGAGGTTGTTGACGTGCTCGGCGATGTTCGTCGTGCAGTTGTTGGTGACCGTGTTGTAGAACTCCGGCTCGTCCTTGAGCTTGTTGACTCGCTGGAACACGTCCAGGAACAGCGACTTGGCCTGCTCCGGCGTGGCCTTGGTGCGGTAGAGATAGACCTCGTCCTCGCGGTAGTTGGACCGCAGCGCCACCAGGTCGCGCTCGTCTCCCACCACGTACATCAGCTCGTACTGCCCCAGCAGGCCCTTGAACGGGTCGTACGACTCGCCGACTTCCTTGCGGACCTCGGCCGAAACGGCCAGATACTCGTCCCCCTCGAAGCCGAAGCTCAGCATCGTGTGGGCCAGCGACGGCATCCAGGCGAACGGCACCACGATGAAGTCCACGGTCCGCAGCTTCTGGAGGTCGAACGCCTTGTCGTAGTACTGCGTGGCGTACTGGTCTTTGGTCACGTAGGCGTTATTGCGAATGTTGCGGATCGTGACCCGGTCGCCGTCGAACCGGGCGGAGGCCAGCGTGCCCTGGTCCGGCTCCCATTGGCGGACGTTGGAGGGCACCACGTGCGACAGGTCGAGCGGCTCGGTGGCCAGCGCCACCGGGTCGAGCGTGGCCTCGGCCAGCTTGGTCGGCGCGAACGACGAGCAGCCGGCCAGGGCGCCGACGAGCGCCAGCACCGCGCTGCGCAAGGCCAGCGCGCGGAGCATCGTCCGACGGCGCAACGGCGCCGCAGCGACGAGGGGATTTTGACCAGCGACGCCCATGCCATCACCAGCAATGCGCGCAAGGCAACCGCGGAAGGGAGCACCGCGATTTTGGCGCGTGGCTAGTTAGAGCAATGCGTGCCGCGAGGCAAGAGCAGTGTGGTCAACTCGCTCCGCGAGTTGAATGACTCAGAGTAGTGGTCTGTTGCGTAGCCTGACTCTCCGAGTCGGGCGCCCGACTCGGAGAGTCAGGCTACGCCCTCACAGCCCCTGCACGTACTCGCGCAGCTCCGCCAGCTCGCGGCGGTAGCCGCCCGAGAGGATCGGGAACCGGCACCAGGTCTTGGGGTCGAGGTTCTCGTCGTCCAGGTGAAACGACGGCGCGTACCGCTCGCGCTTCCACTGGTTGCGGCACCAGAGCTGGAAGAACCGCTCGACCCACAGGGCAAACTGCTGGGCCGAGTGCTGCGGATACCGCGGCCGCAGCAACTGAAAGACCTCTAGCGGCGTCTGCTTGTCGCGGATCGCCGCCCGCTCGATGGCGTCGAGGATTTCGTAGGGCATCAGGTCGTCTTCGTCGGTCTGCTTGGCCTCTTGCGGGCGCAGCTCGGCGGTCGGCGGCAGGCGGTTCACCGCCGCCAGGGCGGGAATCGGATGCAGGCCGTGCGGGCCGCACTCCTCCATCCACACCAGCCAGCGCCGCAGATAGGCCTTGTCGATGCCCGCGATCGGGGCCAGGCCGCCGGACGTGTCGCCGTCCATCGTGGCGTAGCCCACGGCCGCCTCGCTGCGGTTGCTCGTCGAAAGCAGCAGCGACCCGCGGACGTTGGTCAGCAGCCACACGCCCGGCGCGCGGGTGCGGGCCTGGATGTTCTGCAGCGCCACGTCGTCGGTCTTCCAGTCGAGCGGGCGGCCGATCGCGCGGGACACGATGCCGATGTAGTCCTGCACGAGCGAATCGACGTCAAACTCGAGGAACTCCGCCCCCAGCGCCTCGGCCACGCTCCGCGCCGCCTCGCGCGTGGTCGGCGTGCTGTTCCGCGTCGCTTGGTAGACGCAGCTCAGGATCGCGGCCACGATCTCCGCCGCCGACTGCGCCTGTTGGATCCGCTCGATGTGCCGCAGCTTGTTCTTGACGCCCGGCAGTCCCAACTCCTGAACGGCGAATTCCACGGCCAGCGCCACCATCGTGGCCACCGTCGCCGAGTCGGCCCCGCCGGAGATCGAGACCACGAAGCCTTGCGAACGGCTCTTGCGGAGATAATCGAAGAGCGCCAGCGGCACCGCCCGGGCGAACTCTTCTTCCTTCAGCGAGCCGCCGCGCTCCCACGGGGCGATCTGCGGCCGGGCTTCTTCCGGGCTGGCGGCCGGGAAGTCGAAGGGGACTGCCACGCACTCCTGCGGTTGGCTCTCGACGGCCGGTGGCGTGCTGGCCATGCGGGCTCGCTGCATGCGCGTCAGGT
The DNA here is from genome assembly GCA_041497795.1 of Planctomycetia bacterium. Classification (GTDB taxonomy): domain Bacteria; phylum Planctomycetota; class Planctomycetia; order Pirellulales; family S012-138; genus JBGQHD01. The sequence continues at coordinate 1,582 of JBGQHD010000169.1, read as the reverse complement.
CCAGATCGATCACGGCGGCGGTGACTTGCCAGTCGGCGTAGGAGAACCGCGGCCCGCAGGCGACCAGCTTGCCGCCGGTGGCGATCATGGCGTCGCCGTCGTAGATCGCCCGGCCGGCCTCGTTGCCCAGCAGGTTGCTGTAGACGTAGCTGGTGCTGAAGGCCCGCGAGCCTTCCAGCACGAAGCGGTGGCGGATTTCGGTCTTGCCGAAGGCGAAGTGGCTGGCGCTGGGGTTGAGGATCACGTCCACGCCGTGCGTGAACAGATCGCCGCCCGGCCGCTGGGCCACCCAGGCGTCCTCGCAAATCTCGAACCCGATCCGCACGCCGCCGCAGTCGAAGAAGATATCGCCCAGCGGATAGCTAAGGGGGTCGGAAGTCGATTTCGTGGCGACCGCGTGCGTGGGATCCGCCCGACGCTCAGAGGCCACGAAATCGACTCCCGACCCCTTCCTGCTTCGAGCGCCGCGCGACAACGGGCTGGATAGCTCAGCCCTCTCCCCGGCCGGCCAGGGCTTAAACCACCGCGGCTCGTAGTGGATGCCGTCGCAAGCCAGGAAGCGCTTGGCCACGAAGCCGGCGATCCGCCCATCGACCAGCAACGCCGCCGCGTTAAAGAGCGCGGTCGCGTGCATCACCGGCAAGCCGACCGAGACGATCATGCCGCCCGTCTCGGGCGCGATCTCCTCGAGCACGCGCCAGGCCATCTGCTGCACGCCGGTCGATTGAAAGGCGTCTTCGCAGCCGTAGCCGGTGATGCACATTTCCGGCAGGCAGAGCAGCGACACGGCCTGCCGCCGGGCCTCGGCGACGGCCGCCAGAATGTTGGCCTTGTTACCGTCCCAATCGAGCGGCGTCTGGTTCAGAACGGCGGCGGCAACCTTGATGAGCTGCATGGGTTCAGCATAACCCAAGGCTGCGGCCATGACAGGGCGAGTGACGGGCGATCCGCGCTCAGCGCCGCGGGCAACGCCGCTCGCGCACCATCACCGCCTCGGCGGCCAGCACCAAGGTCAATCTATCGCCCCCCGTATCACGACGCGAACCGTGTTTTCCGTGGGGCAGGCATTCCTGCCTGCCGACGCGCGGATCCGCGCAAACGGCGCGATTCGATCCAAGACCTCAGCCCTGACGCCACAAGCCCGTTGCTGACGGTGATTTCCGACTTTGTCGCCTGGTGCGCCTGCTCGAAAAACGTGACATATACGGAAGACTTCGGAACACAAACCGCCGACCGCGTACCGGACCGCGAAGCCTTTCGTCGTCACGGGGGACGCGGCACCGACGCCCCACCGGGGAATGGGCAGAGATTCTCATGCGTCTCGGCATGTGCCGCCTGGCCCTTGGCTTCCGCCCCGATCTCGACCATGATTTCCTCATCGCCGTTGATCGCACGACCGCATCGCCGTCCTCGCCATGAAACTCGCCTTCAGCTCCAACGCCTACATGCACTTCTCGATCGAGGAGACGATCGAGAAGATCGCCAGTCTCGGCTACACGGGCATCGAAGTGCTGGCCGACGTCCCGCACGCCTGGCCGGCGGGCTTGCTCGAGCCGCGCAAGCGCTCCATCCGCGACGCGCT
>JBGQHD010000168.1:0-8286 GCA_041497795.1 Planctomycetia bacterium | reverse complement strand
GGGTGGGAGGGCTACGCCAGGCGCAACGTGCCCGACCCGCAAGGCCGGCCCGGCTCGGGCTGGGCCGCGGCCCTGCTGCGCTACCTGGAGCAGCCGGGGCTGAAGGATTCCGGACACGAAAACACTTCGTTGGGCGTCTTTCTCTGCCCCTCCGACCTGATCAACAACACGTGGTTTGACCTGGCCGACGAGGCAGGCGGCGTGCTCGCCACGCTGCCCCGTGCCAACTACGTCGGCGTCTTCGGCACCTTGGACTTGGACGAGTGCCAAGCCCTCGGGCCTGGACAGCAATGCGTTGGCGACGGCGTCCTCTTCCACAACAGCGCCGTGACGTTCGGGGAAGTGACCGACGGGCTGAGCTTCACCTGCTTCGTGGGAGAGCGGTCATCGAAGCTGGCGTTCTCGACCTGGGTGGGCGTGGTGGCCGGCGGCAAGAAGCCGTTCCAACGCATCCTGGGCGTCGGCGATCATCCACCCAACCATCCCACCGGCCATTTCGACGACTTTGGCAGCATGCACCCGATGGGCACGCATTTCGCCTACGGCGACGCCTCGGTCCATCTGATTCCCGCCAGCATCGATCTAGCCGTCTATCAGGCGCTGCTGACTCGGAGCGGCGGCGAGCCGCCGCGGGCGCTGCCCTAGTCCTAGTGCTCGTGCTTGCGTCGGCTGACGGGATCGTAGCACGGGCTTGCCGCCGCTTCGCGGCTTCGCTGCTGCCCGGAGCACCCAGTACGCAGGCCGTCACACGCCGGCGCCGAGGGGCTCGATTTCGCGACACTTCGAGGAGCGATGTCCCCCCGAGGGAAAACCAAATCGGCTCGACCCCCGTAGGGAAACGTGATCCGGTCGGGTAGGATATCCCGAACGCTCAACGTCCAACGTCCAACTTCCAACCACCGACCGTGCGTTTCGCTCGCTGGCTAACTCTGGCGCTGTTCGCGGCGGTGTCCCTGCTGGGGCAGGGCTTGCACCTGCTCGATTGCCACTGCGCGAGTTCTCTGCGCGGCGAGCGCGCGACAGGGACCGCCGGAGTGGCGACCGCCAGCGCTCACGCTTGCGGTCATTGCTGCCACGACGATGGCTGTTATCGTCATGCAGCCGAGACACCCGCCGCAGACGACGACGCGCCGGGCATCCACACACGTGCTCACGGCGACGATTGCCTGATCTGCCGCTTCTTCGCTCAGGGGCAGCTCACGGCTTGCGAAACTCCGCCAGTGTCCGGTCAATTTGCCGCTCCGCATCGATCAGCGGCCGCGGTTGATCTCCCGTTTCTTGCGGCCCTGGAGCCGTATCAGGCGCGCGGGCCGCCGGCGCTGCTCTAGGCCGGTCCGAGAAATCGCTCCTCGCCGGCCAGCCTCGGCCCATCGCGTCGCTCGGCCAAGCCGGCCGCGCGCCGACTGACGGGCCGATCGTCTTCCCCGCTGCGTCAGCCCGCAGGCGCTTTGGCTTTGCCCAGCGCCCTTCGTCGCCGGTGTTCAATCCTCACGAGCCGCACGCTGCGCGCCGTGAAGACATTTGAGTGGAGATCTATCATGCGCATTCAATTCCCGCTTCTCCGCAGGTCCGCGTTCACGCTCATCGAGCTGCTGGTGGTCATCGCCATCATCGGCCTGTTGATCGGCTTGTTGTTGCCGGCGGTGCAGGCGGCCCGCGAAGCCGGCCGCCGCACGAGTTGTCGCAATAACCTGCGGCAGATCGGGCTCGCCTTGCACCTGTATCACGACACCCACGGTTATTTCCCTCCTGGCTACATCGACGGCAATACGAACCCCGACAGCACTCCCGACAACGATGTGGGACCGGGATGGGGCTGGGCATCCTTCTTGCTGCCCCACCTCGAACAGGGCAACATCTACGACCAGATCAATTTCAAGGTGGGGGTGGGAGTCGGAAGCAACACAGCGGTCTCCCAACTGCCTTTGAATGTCTTCCAGTGTCCTTCGGATCCTCTCCAGCAGGCCTTTCCCGTTTACGACAGTTCCTTCACCACCCCCATCACGACGCTGGCGCATGGCAACTACGTCGGTTGCAACGGTTGGCAAGAATGCTTCTACGGCGCCGGCGGGAATCCGCAAGGAGACTCCGCAGGCCCGTCGGGCCAGGCTGGCGTCGGCCTGTTTTATCGGAACAGCAAGACTCGCATGGCCAGCGTCCTCGACGGCCTGAGCAACACCATCGCCGCCGGCGAACGCTCGAGCAACCACGCCCCCAGCACCTGGACCGGCGCGGTGGCCGGAGGAAGGTGCCCGGCCTGGATGGCGACGCAACCGCCCAATCCCTACGCCCCTCCTCCCGGTCCGGCTTACGACAATGCGGACTTCGGCGAAGCGCTGGTCCTCGCCCATGGCAACGCTACGCACCTGCCCAACGCGACTTTTCCGGTTTTCGATCCCGATGTGTTTTATAGCTATCACCCGCAGGGAGCGAACTTCGTATTCGGCGACGCCTCGGTGCATTTCCTCACGAGCGGCATCGACCGTGACACTTATCAAGCCCTCTGCACCATCGCCGGCCGCGAAGTGACCACCAGTTGGTGACGGCATCAGCCGGCCAACGGTGACGGCAAGGCAACGGTTTGCTCGCGACAAAAAACGTGGAGACTTCAGCGATGCGCGTACGAATAGTTTTCTTTCTGCTGCTTGGCTTGGTGGCCTGCGCCGGCTGCGGCAAGACGAAATCGACCGATGCGCTCATCGGCGATTTGAAGTCGGCACCAGAGGGAGATCGGATCAAAGCAGCTCGTCTCTTGTCGCAGCGAAAAGGGGATGCGGCAAAGATCGTGCCGGCGCTGATGGAGTCTCTCCAGGACAAGGAGGGCGACGTTCGCTGGAGTGCCGCGATCGGGCTTGGGTATTTTGGCGAACAAGCCAAGGATGCCATCCCCGCGCTCCAGACGGCGCAGCGCGACCGCGACGCCAGAGTTCGCGAGGCTGCCGGTGTCGCGCTGTCGCGGATCGATCCGGCACGATTCCCGGTTCCGTCCAAGGGACGGTCAGGCAAAGGAAAGTGAGAGCGTAAATCCGCGATCGGTAGCCAACCCAACGTCCATCTTTGCCTCCGACTGCGGACTACAGATGATCCCTCGCGGAACCTGCAAGACTCATTTACTCCTCGCCAAGCGAGACTCGCTCGCGTCGGCGTCGATTCACCATCCCCCCAGCCTTGGAGCTACATCCATGCGTTCGCACCTCGTATTCGCGCTTCTTGTCACCGTGGCCCTCGTCGGCTGCGGAGACACGAAGACACAGGATTCCAAGACGCCAGAATCAAAGACCAAGACGCAGCCGAAAACACAGGCCAAGCACCATCCGCCACACGGCCCACACGAAGGGCACGTGTTCGAGCTGATTCCCGAAGGCTTCCAGCACGTCCACGTGGAGATCGTGGAAGATGACGACGCGAAGAAGGTAATCGCGTATCTTTTGGACGCCGAGATGGCGAAGGAAGTGCAGTCGTCAGCAGCCGAGGCGACAATCGAGATCACGACGGACGGGCAAAAGAAGGCCTACACCCTCAAGGGCGAGCTGAAAGAGACGGGAAGGCGTCACGTTACTCGTCGGCTGATGCGGAACTCTCGAAAGCGATCGATGCCAAGGGCGCCAAGGTGGCGTTCCACGTGGAGTTGGACGGGAAGCGATACAACGCTGACGTGGAGCATGCCATACACTAAGCGTAAGCCCACGGGTGAAATGACCGCCTCGTCGAGCAAATCGGGCGGCCTCATCCAGGCCGTGGCCTGCCTCTATGCGGCGCAAATCGTCCCCTCCAACCGTTACATCTGGCACATTCGCCATTCCTCGGCGCGGCCACCGGACGACTGGCGTCACCAAGCGTGTCCTAAACTCTCTTAGGACTGTTGCATCGCGGCATCACCGCGCGGTGCGCGGCTGCACGTTGCGGCCGCCCGCTGCGATCCGGGGCCCCCTTCCATGCTCGCTATCGTCGGCTGCATCATCGTTTTGGGCTGCGTGCTCGGCGGTTTCACCATCGCCGGGGGGAGCGTCGGCTCGCTGATTCATCCGTCGGAGCTGTTGACGATCGGCGGCGCGTCGCTGGGATCGTTGATCGTGATGGCCCCCAAGAAGGTCCTGATGGACTTGCTCAAAGGGCTGATTCAAACGCTCAAGGGCACGCCCTTCAAGAAGCCCGCCTTCGAGGAACTCTTCAAAGCCATGTACGAGCTGTTCCGGCTGGCGCGGCGCGACGGCATGATCGCCCTGGAGCCGCACCTGAACGAGCCGTTCAAGAGCACGATCTTCAGCAAGTACGCCAGCATTACGGGCAACCACCACGCGCTGGAGTTCATTTGCGGCTCGCTGTCGCCGATCATGGACGGCTCGGTCTCGCCGCAGCAACTGCCTAAGCTGATGGAAGTCGAGCTCAAGGCGCTGGAGGAGGAACATCACGCCCCGATCGGCGTGCTGGCCAAGGTGGCCGACGCCTTGCCCGGCTTCGGCATCGTGGCGGCCGTGCTGGGGATCGTGGTCACGATGGGCGCCATCGACGGGCCGGTGGAAGAGATCGGCCACAAAGTGGGCGCCGCCCTGGTGGGCACGTTCCTGGGCATTCTGCTGTCGTACGGGTTCTTCGCCCCGCTGGTGGTGAACATGGAATTCCTCGGCCACGCCGAGATGGCCTATTTCCGGGCCATTTCGACGGTCGTGCAAGGCTGGTCCAGCGACCTGCCGCCCAAGGTGGCGATCGAGCTGGCCCGCCGCGGATTGGCCAGCGACGTGCGGCCGTCGCAGGAAGAGTTGGAGAAATTGCTCAAGTCGCTCGATGCGGGCTAACGACAGGGGTCAGGGGGCAGGAGTCAGGGGGCAGGAGTCAGGAGTCAGGAGTCCAGCATACCTAGCAGTTGTTGCCTGACTCCTGCTCCCTGACTCCTGACTCCCGGCTCCTCATCACTACAAAGGATCAACACGCATGGCGGGTCATGGCGGCGGCGCTTGGAAGGTGGCCTACGCGGACTTCGTGACCGCGATGATGGCGTTCTTTCTGGTGATGTGGATCACGGCCCAGAACACCAAGGTCAAGACCGCGATCGCCCATTACTTCAACCAGGCGGAAGAGGCGCCCAAGCGCCCGTCGCGCCACCCGCGCGACGAGAGCGATGAGCCGCCCAAGCACATCCTGCAGCCGGTGATGCCTTCGCTGACGACCGACCCAGCCGATCCGGAGGCCCGCGTGCCGCGCGTGCTGACCATGCGGGAGGGCGACCGCAGCAGCGTGGGCACGTACGTGTACTTCGCCGACGGCTCGGCCGAGCTGGACGACGTGGCGCAAAAGCGGCTCACCCGGCTGTTGCCGTGGATCGTGGGCAAACCGCAGAAGATCGAGGTCCGCGGCCACGCTCCGGATTCGCCGCAGGCCAAATCCGATCACGGCGCCGAGGCCGGGTCGTCGCTGGCCGCCTGGCAGCTATCTTATGCGCGCTGCCTGGCCGTGATGAAATTCCTGGAGGCCAACGGCATCCCGGCACACCGTCTGCGTCTGAGCCAGGCCGGGCCGCACGAGCCGTTGACGACTCGCACCGAGCCGCTATGGCAAGCCCGCAACCCGCGCGTCGAGGTCTTCGTGCTCAACGAAAACACGCAAGACTACTTCGGCACGCGGGACGAGCGCGCGAGGAAGGAAGAGTCGCACTGAAGTCGTTCGACGTTGGACGTTGGATGGTACGTTGGACGGTCCATGTTGAACATTGACTGCTTCACTCCCTCACCTTGTCACCTTGTCATCCCTGGCGTTTCTCGCCGCCGCGGGCAGAATAGGGCGGTATCCATCCTTTGCACGGGAGACGTCGCCCCATGTCCGCCAGCTCGTATTTCGCCCTCAACGTCCCGCAGATGCCCTGGCAAGAGCGGTTCAACGAGAAAATCGGCCGCGCGCTCTACCGCAAGGAACTCTACACCGATCCGACCAGCGGCATGGAAATCCGCCTGGTGCGCTATCCGGCCGGGGTCATCAACCCTGCTCACACCCACCCCTGCGGGCACGGCATGTACGTGCTGGAGGGCACACTGGTCACCCACCAGGGAAAGTACGGGCCGGGCACCTTCGTGTGGTTCCCCGAGGGCGAGGTGATGGAGCACGGCGCCAGCGCCGAGGGGGACGTGACCGTGGTGTTCATCACCAACAAGGCGTTTCGGATCGACTACGTGTAACGCGCGAAACGAGCGCCGTAGCCTGACTCTCCGAGTCGGGCGCCCGACTCGGAGAGTCAGGCTACGAAGTCGGTCGGCGCCCGACCGGGCGCGAGCATGCGCCCTATCAGAAGATCCGCACGTCCGGGTCGCGGCCGAAGAAGCCCGGTGGCGGCGTGAACTGCTTGCCCTTGACCTCCAGCGATTTGACGTCGTTTCCCGAGAAGATCACGGTCGTGCCGCGGCACTTGATGCCGCCGCTGACCAGCTCGATGGGGCCCTTGCCGAGCGTCTCCTTGACCTTGGTGGTGTCGGGCGGCTCGGTGGCCTTGGGGTCTTCGTTCACCAGGGGCAGCTCGTAGCCCTCGCCCATTAGGGCCGTGCCGTCCTTGAGCGAGAAGGCGTGCAGCTTGAACTGATGGCCGATGAGCTTGTTCTCGGCCGCACCCTCCACGGTCCGAGCCGCCCGGCCGGCGGGACCGCGCGCGCCTCCGGCGCCTCCCTTCGCGGGCGCGGACCGGAATACGCGCGTGGCGGTCAGGACGTACAGCCGCTCCTCGTCCACGGCCACGCCGGCGATCAGCTCGCCGGGCGGCTGCCGCTGCCGCCCCGCGGAACCGCCGTGCCCCCCGACCGCGGCCGCCTTGCTTTCGGCGGATTGCGGCTCCGCCTTGAGCAGCGGCTTCATCACGCCCGTCGAGGGGATCGTGAAAGTGATCATATAGCCCGGCTGCAGCGGCACCGCGTGCACGAACGCGTCTTTGCTCTTGTGCAACAAGGCCGCCTGGACGCGGTCCGGCCGCTGGGCCGCCAGCGGACTGGCGAGCGACAGCAAGGCCGCGACGGCAAAAAGAGTTCGGTGTGGCACGTTGATTCTCCCCGCGGTAAGGCGGCGCGCACTCTCAGCGCCTGGTTTTGCCGGTGTCTTTCCAAGAAACGAAGCAGCTCGCGCTCGCGCCTGAGCGAGCGCTGTGTTGTCGTTACTTCTTCAACGCCAGGATGACCGCTGGCTCAGTCATCGCCAGGCTTCCGCAACAGCGACTCCAGCCGCACGCGCACTTCCGCGTCGGTGGCATTCTTCAGCGCTTCGCGCAGCAGCGGCTCGATCTTCGTGCCCATCTCCTTGAGGGCCGCGGTGGCCTTGGCCCGCACCTCGAACCGCTCGTCGCCGAGCTGACCGATCAACTCCTTGGCGCGTTTGGCCGTCGCCTCGTCGATCGGCACCGGCGGCGCTGCCGGCGTCACCGGGTCGTGCACGCAGCGGACGTAAACGAAGTTCTTGCTGGCGAAGCAGTTATTGGCGCCCCCTTTGGCATACCACTGATAGACAAAGGCGTAGTCGTCCAGCCGCGTGTCCAGCTCCGAGGTCCAATACGAGTTGTATTCCCCCGGCCCGGCGCAGCAGGCTTCCTTGTTGTACTTGGTGTTCGTGAACGGCTTGTCCACCGCGGGGAAAATCTCGGCCAGCTCCTTGGGCTTGGGCACGCGCCAGCCCGTGACGTCGCCCAGCTTGAGCGATTTGGCGCATTTGGCCGCGTCGTAGAAGTTCAGCTTGCCCGACGCCGTGCCATCCTTCTGCCACAGGAGGCCCGTCTTCGAGTCCTCGACGTAGTCGCCGCGGTCGATGAAGCGCGGCTTGTCGGTCTTTTCGCCGGCCTTTTTCTCATCCCCCTTTTTCTCATCGCCCGCGGGGGTGCCCCTGGGCTTGCTCTCCTGCGCGGAGACTGTGACGCCACCGGCCCACAGCGCGGCGAGGGAAAGCAGCGTGCCAATCGCCAGTTGTCGCACGGCCCGATGCGCGGGCAAACGGGTGGGGCTCGACATGGGCACTCTCCGGGGGAAGAGGAATCCTCAATGCCGATAGTGTAAGGCGGATTGAACTCTCTTCCTACCTGCTGAGTTTAACCCCGCATGCGCTGCTCGCGTGTAACGGGGACGTAACGGCTCGGCCCCGCGTCGCTAGCTGGCGAGCGGTGACTCCTGCCGCGTGGTGAGCAAGGTATGTCGTCTTTCGCTCCTATGTAGGCGGTAGGGTCAAGGGTAGTTCGGGACCGTTGGGATTCCGGTTTGCGTCACAAGCTCCTATTCGGTCGTGGCGGAGGCCGCCAGACCATACAACAAGTGCGCTTCGCAAAGC
>JBGQHD010000167.1:0-8329 GCA_041497795.1 Planctomycetia bacterium | reverse complement strand
CGACGGGCGGAGCGTCTACCTCTCGCGCACGGCGCTGGGCGAAGAGCTGGCCTGGCTGGAGACGGTGCCGATCGACGAAGACACGATCGTGGTGCCGGTGCCCGACACGTCGAAGGCCGCGGCTGACGCCATGGCCCACCGGCTGAACGTGCCGTCGCGCGAGGGGCTGATCCGCAACCGCTACGCCGGCCGCACGTTCATCGAAGGCTCGACCACCCGCAAGAACAAGGCCGAGATCAAGTACACGCCGCTGCGCGAGGTGCTGGAAGACAAGCGCGTGCTGTTGGTCGAGGATTCGATCGTCCGCTCGACGACGATGAAGGTGCTGCTGCGGCGGATTCGCGAGATCGGCCGAGCCCGCGAAATCCACGTCCGCGTGGCCTGTCCGCCGATCATCGCGCCGTGCTTCTACGGCATCGACATGTCCACGGTGAGCGAGCTGTTCGCGCCGAAGTTCTTAAAGGAGCACGGCTTCGAAGGCGGCGAGCTGACCGACGAGATCCAGCACAAGATGGCCACGGCGTTGGGGGCCGACTCGCTCCGCTACCTGCCGGTCGAGGCGATTGCCCGCGCCGTGAGCTTCGACCGCGACCAGCTCTGCCAGGCCTGCATCACGGGCAAATACCCCACGCCGCAGGGCCAGGAGCTGTACCAGATCGCCCTGGACGACCACCTCGGCGGCCAAACGCCGGAGCGGCGGACGTACGAGCGGGCGGAAGTGTGCAGCCCGTAGTGCCGTAGGACACTCTTGTCCGCCGCCGCTGCCGCGCCCAAGCTAATGGCGGACAGGAGTGTCCGCCTTACGGGGCCTGCGTTTGCAGCCCCTCCCGCGCGGCCGATCATGCCACGTCGATCCCGCGCTCGGTCACCGCGTAGGGCACGATCTCCTCGCTGCACGCGCTGCCGCGGTGCTTGGCGATGTACAACCCGCGGCCGAGCCTCGCCCCCTCGCGGATGCGGCCCAGGTAGATCACCGTGTTGGCGTTGGCCAGCAGGTCCCCCTCTTCGATCGGCCGGCTGATGAGGTCGTCGAGCATCGTTTCCCGCGAGGTGTAGAGCACCAGGCAGCCGATCGCGGCGGGGTCGTACGGGTGCGCCGCCACTTGCTCGGCGTGGCGGCGGAAGTCTTGCCGCAAGAGGTCGCGGGCGATCCAGTCGGGGTCTTTCCGCAGGATCTGATGGTAGATGTAGTCGAAGAGCTGCAACTGGATCGATTGGCTGGCCCGGTCCACCGGCTCCAGCCCGTCGATGACCGCCCGTCGGCAGCCGCGGATGAAGTTGCCGTAGAAGAAGCCGATGGTCACGCCCAGCCGGGCGGCCAGCTCAGCGTGCCACAGCCGCCAGGCGTCTTCGTCCAGGTCGTTGCGCGTGACGCGGCGGCCGTGATAGTCGAAGACGTGCAGGTAATCGCCGGGGCCGCGGCCGGCGGCGAAGAAGGTATCCGCTTCGATCTTTTGCGAAGGGTCGGCGGCGGCCAGCTCCCAGCCGAATAGCCGCCGGGCGTAGTCGGCGTGGCCTTGCGAATCGCCGCGGCAGGTCATGTCGAAGACGATGCCGGTCCGGCCGTCTTGTTGCCCGCCGGCGTGCGCGAACGCGAGGCCGAGCTGCGTCTTGCCGATGCCGGTGGCGCCGGCCACGACGGTCAGCGTGCCGGGCAACAGGCCGCCGCCCAACAGCTTGTCGAGGCCGGGCACGCCGGTGGATTGACGGGTAGACTGACGCGACGGATCGGCCATGAGGAGGTCCGCGGGCGAGCCGGGCGGCACCCGCACTGCCACGTAAAGTAGGCGTCACGCTCCGCGTGACGAGCGTGGGGCAGGCATTCTTGCCTGCTTGGCAGACAAGAATGTCTGCCCCACAACATCACAACCTCTCCGCGTGACGAACCATCACGCGGAGCGTGATGACTACATAACCGCGGCGCTTCCGGTCCCGCTCGGCTCGCGGGACCTACTAGCGGACGATGCCGATGCCGACGCCGAAGCCGCCGAAGCCGACGTCAGCCGGGCCGGCGAAGTCTTCGGTGTTGGCGGTGTCTTCAAAACCGCTGGAGTAGTTGTACCAGTTCTGCCATTCGGCTTGCAGGCGGAGAAAGGCGTAGGCCCCGTCGCACATCGGCACGACGTAGTCGTAGCCGAAGGCCAACTCCGTGGTGCCCACTGTCACGTCCCGCAGGCGGACCTGCTGCGTGCCGCTGTCGTTGAAGATGTCCTTGTCGTCCATCAGGATCGAGGCGCGGGCCCGCGCGAAGACCGCGCCATTGCAACCGACCAGGCGGCGCACTTCCGCACTGACCACGATGCCGAAGCCGCTGAAGCTGTTGAGGCGGTCTTCGATGACGTTGTCACCCTCGTCATCCGACATGACTTCCAGGAACTCGTTGTAGCGGATGCCGGCGGCCAGCTCGAGGTCCCAGTTGCGGTTCAGGCAGAAGGTGTCGAAGACCTCGAAGTCGAGCGTGTACGTGTCCACGCACAGGGACGCGGGTTCCCGGTCGATGACCAGTGGATCGGGGCCGGCCACGGGCGCGTTGTGGTCGAACTCCCAGTAGCGGGCCCGCACGCCCAGGCCGTCGCAGTTGACCCAGCCGACGGTGATCCGGGGAGTGGTTTCGAAATCGAACTCGTTGAACTCGTTGGCCAGCACGCCTTCGCGGGTGCCGTCGGCCCGATGATAGCGGAAGAACATCAGCTCGGCCGACGCCCAGAGGCCGCTGGGGTGGCAGCACGGCTCGAAACAGCCGCAGGTCCCGCAGCCGCAACCGTCGCCACAGCCGCCGGATTGCGCCGGGCAGCCATCGCAAGGAACTTCGCAGCCACAGAGGCGCGTTTGATACTCCTGGCGGAGCTGGGTGACTTCGCCCCGCAGCGTGCGGCGATCCGACGGCGAAGACTCGTCTTGCTGCGCCAGCGCCCCGCCTGGTCCGTACGCCAGCGACGCCAGCAGCAGCCCGAGATACCATCCTTGCATCCGCACGGGAATCCCTCCCTGGTCGCGCGCCGTTAGTTCCCTGCGCGCTAGTTCGGCAATGGTGGCGCTTCCGTTGGCATGCGGCGAAGCCGGCTTTGGGTCGCGCTGGCAAGCGCCGTGCCCTCGATGGCATCGATCCCCCAAGGCGCAGAACCTGAGTCTGATGTGCATTGCCGGCACCAACCTCGCAAACGGCAAAGTTTCGCGCGATTGCCCCAAGGCCAAAAACCAACGCGGCCCGGATCGCTCCGGGCCGCGCGGTTCGCGGGCACATCGTACTTGTGCGAGGTAGGTTCGCTCATCCAGCCCGCGAAGCGGACGCCGCGTTTTTCACTTAGCGGATCAGGCCGGCGCGGAAACCAAAGCCGCCGAAGCCGACGTCGGCCGGGCCGGCGAAGTCCTCGGTGTTGGCCGTGTCTTCGAAGCCGCTGGAGAAGTTGTACCAGTTCTGCCACTCGGCCTGGACGCCGGCGAAGGCGTAGGCGCCGCCGCACATCGGCATGACATAGTCGTAACCGAAGGCCAGCTCCGTCATGCCCACCGTCGCGTCCAGCAGGCGGACCTGCTGCCCGCCGCCGTTGTCGTTGAAGATGTCCTTGTCGTCCATCAGGATGGCCGTGCGGACGCGGAACCAGATGCTGCCGCTGGTGCCGATGCAACGCCGCAGCTCGGCCGCGGCCACGCCGCCGAAACCGGTGAAGGAGTTGAGGCGCACTTCCCCAGCGTCGCCGTCCACCATCACCTCCAAGAAGTCGCAGTAGCGGATACCGGCCGACAGCTCCAGGTCCCAATTGCGGTTCAGGCAGAAGGTGTCGAAGAGTTCGAAGTCAAAGGTGTAGGTGTCCACGTCCAAACGGGAACCGGGCTCATCGGGGCCCAGCGCGGCGGCGTTGTGGTCGAACTCCCAGTAACGGACCCGCACGCCCAGGCCGTCGTCGCGGACCCAGCCGACCGTGAGGCGAGGCGTGATCTCGAAGTCGAACTCGGCCCCTTCGCCGTCATCCACGCCCACGCGGACGCCATCGGCCCGGTGATAGCGGAAGAACATCAGCTCGGCCGTGGCCCACAAGCCGGTCGAGTGGCAGCAGGGCTCGAAGCAGCCGCAGGTGCCGCCGCCGCAGCACTGGTCGCAACCGCAGGTGTCGCAACCGCAGGTGTCGCAGCCGCAATGCTGCTCGCAGCCGCAGCCGCAAGCCGGAGCGCAACCGCAGGCCGGGCCTTGGTCGTAGCCCTCGTGCGTGCTGGTGTTCAGCTTCTCACGCAGTTCGGCGACTTCCGACTTCAAGGTGTTGACTTCGCCGTTCTCGGCGCCCGCGTCATCGTAGGCGACGACGTGGTACTGCTGGGCCTGGGCGAAGCCCGACAGCCAGGCGGCCAGGGCCACCATGCCCAGAAAACCACGAACCATCCGTGTGCAACGCATGAAAAAACCCTCCTCACGAAAGAGTGATGCGCCGGAGTCCAGGCCGGCGACAAGTATCGGTCCCGGTCCGTGGCGCACGGCGTTGCGGGAGACAACGCGCGGCGCGGTCACAACGGACAGACCGCAAGAACCAGCTATAGCGTTAGTATCGGAGCGCCCTGCCGTAGCGTTGATTCGGACGCGGCGCGCCGGCGCAACCGTTGTAACCGGCGCGACCGGCATCCTCGGCAGACTCTGACATGGAGCGGGGCTGGCGCTGCTTGGCGACGGGTCAAATTGTCATTCTGAGCGGAGCGAAGAATCTCTCGCGGCGTCGCCCAAGACCCTTCGCTGCGCTCAGGGTGACAATTGAACCGCTCGCCAGCAGCGATGCGACTTGTAGCAACCGATCGCTACGGGATCAGGTAGACCAATCCCGTCACCACGCCGGCTTGGACCGCCGCGCCGCTGATGCTCAGCGGCAGGCGAATGTAGCGGAAGGGCGCATCGCTGCCGGGCCGATCGTGCCCCAGCGTGTACGTGCAGGTGATGGCCGGCGGCTCGGCTGCGATCATGTAGGGCAAGGCCGGGATGCGGGCGAAGAAATGCGCGCCGGACACGACCGGCTGCGCCAGCCCGGCCGTGTGCCCCAGCCGCTCGGCGTTGGGCTCCTCGAAGTACAGCGGCCCGTGGCAAAACGACGTCGCCTCCCAGTCGTAAACCAGCTCCATCCACGGGCGGCTGGTCCCCACGGTGTGGAATTCCACCCCTTGCTTGTCGAAGCGGGCAGCGGCGTAATTGGCCGGCAATTCGCCCCGGCTGGCGAGAATATTGGTGGTCAGCGCCCCGATCGGCTTCTCGTCGTAGTCGCTCAGGCCGTGGCGACGGAGCGGCTCGTGCGACGAAAACTCCCCCGGCGGGTCGGGCAGCGGCGCCGCCGGCTCGACGGCGGAGACCGGCGTGGCGCGGTGGACGCTGCCGCGGTCGTCGCGCGGCGATTTGGCCGCCGTGGGCGACGCACGTCGCGGCGCGGTCGCGCCTTTCGGGTCCGCCGCGGCACGACGCAGAATCGGGGCCGACAAGGCCGGTGCGCCGCCATCGACAAACTCCAACCGTCGCGCTGCACCCGACCGTGCTTCCGGTTGAACTTCCAACATCGAACGTCCAACGTCCAACGTCGAAGTCTCCTTTCGTTCAACGTTGGACGTTGGACGTTGGACGTTCGATGTTCGGTCCTGCCCCGTTACACAGTTCTCCGCACATCGCCGCAGCGGCGGCCCTTCGCCCGCGAGCCCGAGCGGCAGGCCCAGCGTCAATGCGCTCAGCAGTCCCACGGCCAGCACCAGCGTTGCTGCCGGCCTGCGAGACGAAGCAGTTACTCTGGTCTGCTGGCAAGTGCGTGCGTTCATCGGAATTTGCCGTGGTAAAGGCGGCTGGACGGCCAGGGTCTGTAGCCTGGAGGCCAGCGTGCGGCTGCGTGGGCGACGGTCAACGAGACCCTTGGGCGACTGCGCTGCCATCGACCGAGCTGGAGTCCAACGAGGCTCGTCGGTGATGTTCGTCATTTTCGAGGCTGCATATCCAGTTCCATCGGCAGGATCGCGAGGATCGTTGCGGCCCGCCCTTTGGCCCCTTTGTGGGGCGCGTGCTCGGCGCTGCGCCGCCTGCGGCCGGTCGCCCCCCGCCGAGCCGACTCTTGCTTCGGCAAACCGCGGCCGCCAATAATGCCCGTGCCCCACGGAGTTTCCTACCGAGTTTCCCGCCGGGGCCTCTCCCCATTTGCCGGAGGTCGTGCCATGCGTTCGCCGCGCCTGGGTCGTTGGACCCTCGTCGCCTTGGGCTTGCTTTCCTTGACCCTGGCCGCCGCGGCCGAGCGGGAACCGCTCTTCACCAAGAAACTCGACGTCAACGTCCCGCACATCTCGACCGACAAGTCGGTCCGCTCTTGTACTTGATCCCTTTCTTCAACCGCGTGCCGAAGAACGCTCCGCGGCGTTGAATCTGCCAAAACAGGCCGTAGCTCACAAAGCCGCGATCCATCAGCAGCAAATCGTCCGGCCGGAGGTGACGCATCAACCGCCCCGCCAACGTCAATTCCGAGTCGGAAAGGGGAGCCACCTCGTAGACGATCGGGATGCGCACGCCGGGCAGCGTGATCATCAGCATGCGAGCTTGAGGGCAAGCTCTTTTGCGCTTCCCGTTCTTGGGTACCCCATAGTGCGCCCGCAAGCGCTGATCGTTTGGCAGCGTGAGGGTCGTCCCATCCATCGCCAACAACCGAAAACCGTGGAAGTCCAGATGCTGCCGATGGTCCTGTTGGAACTGCTCCGCCAGCAGCACCAACACGGCCATCCAGAATCCCAAGGGCATCCGCTGGCGAGCCTGAGCAAAGGCTTCCTCGCTCAGCTGCGTCGGATCCTCGCCATAGGGACGGTGCTTGGACTTCTTGCCGCGTTTGCCCTGCTTGCCTTTCTTCTTGGTTTGCTGACCTTTCGCCTTCGCCTTGCCCAGCGGAGTGCGAGAAAAGTTCTGCTGATCTTCCAGCAACTTCAACGTGGTCGTCAGCACGAAGGCAAAGCTGAGCGCGTGGTGCATCGCAGCGGCGATGCCCAGCCACACCAGGTTCACCAGATTCAAGGGACACTTGCTGATCCGCACGTTGGCCCGACGGGCCGCTTCGGCGAACAGCTCGGGCGTCAGTTGTTTGGAGAACGCATGCAGATCGGTTTGACGGATTTCGTTCCATACCTTACCCCTTTGTTCGTCCTTGAACACGTGCGAGCCCTCCTGGCTAACTTGTTGTGGAAAAACAAATTAGGCCAGAAAGGGCTCCTTTCTTTCAAGACAAGCTTAGTGCCATTGGGGCAAGCCCCACGGTGGCCGTTCGCGCGCCATCGGTGCCAGAAAGTTTAGTCACGCACGCGGGGCGCGGACGGATGTGGTGGATTTCCCCGCTGTAGCGCGTATGATTGGCGTTTTACCTCTCCGCTGCGCCGCGATGCTGCCTGGGGCCGCCTGATGACGACCAAACCGCTAATCGCCGCGATACTCCTCATCCTCGCGGTGACGGCCGTGGGGGCGGAGCGTCGTGCCCAGGCGGAAGGTCGCCACTGGGCATGGCAGCCGCCCGCGCGGCCGAAACTCCCCTCGGTGCGCGACCGCGGTTGGCTCAGGAACCCAGTCGATGCCTTCATCCTGGCCAGGCTCGAAGCCGCCGGGTTGCAGCCGGCGCCGGCGGCCAGCCGCGAGCAGCTCATCCGCCGGGCGACCCTCGATCTGATCGGCCTGCCGCCGCCGCCGGAAGAAATCGACGCCTTCGTCCGCGACCGAGCCCCAGACGCCTGGCAGCGAGTGATCGACCGCCTGCTGGCATCGCCGCAGTATGGCGAGCGCTGGGGGCGGCACTGGCTCGACCTGGCTCGCTTCGCCGAGAGCAACGGCTTCGAGTTCGACGAGGTGCGGCCCGACGCCTGGCGGTATCGCGATTACGTGATCGGCTCGCTCAACGCCGATAAGCCGTACGACCGCTTCGCCCGGGAGCAGCTCGCCGGCGACGAGCTGTGGCCCGACGATCCGCAGGCCCTGGTGGCCACCGGCTTCAACCTGCTGGGGCCGGACATGACCGACGCCGCGGACCAGGCGGCCCGCCGGCAGCACACGCTCAACGACATGACCGACACGGCCAGCCTGGTCTTCTTGGGCCTGACGCTGGGCTGTGCCCGCTGTCACGACCACAAGTTCGAGCCGCTGTCGCAGGCGGACTATTACCGTCTCCAGGCGTTCTTCGCTCCGGCCGAGTTTCGGCTGGATCTGCCGGTGGCGGCCAAGGACGCCAGGGCGCGGCACGAGGCGGCGCAGCGGGCGTACGCGGCGCTCGTCCGGCCGCTCGAGCAGGCGATCCGCGAGCTGGAGGAGCCGTATCGGCGACGGCTTTACGACGGCAAGTTCGCGCGGCTG